>NZ_AQXH01000006.1 GCF_000375465.1 Balneola vulgaris DSM 17893 | reverse complement strand
CTTTATCGTCAGTTTCAATAAAAAAGGTTCTACCACCATTTTCTTGTAACTTTTCTCCTGATTCTAATTGACGAATTTTTTCTAAATAAATCATTGGTGAATCTTCAGGTTTATTAAGAAGCCCTGTTCTTAAATCTTTTTCTACTTTTACTTTAGCAACTGCATTTAGCTCAGCTTCTTCATAATCTTTCGCCTCAACCCAAATGGTGGTAAAGAAACCACACTTTTTTTCCTTATCAACAAAATCGAGTAAGAAGTTTTCACCTCTAAGCATGACCTGATATTTATTCATAGATCAAGGTTGTATAACGACCCCGCGTTTAAGCGGCGAGTCTGGTTTAATTTATTAAAGTCCCGACCACAGTCCGAGTCCGCTTGAAACGCTTGTTATGTGGCTGATTTGTTTTGATTAGTAGAAAATTTTTGTTGAAGGAGTTTATCTAATTTTTTGAAAACTAAAAATGTGACTAAAAAGAAAATGAATAGATTAAAAAATTGAACCAAAAATTCATTCCCGTCAAATAGCAGAAGAAGAGCGAAGTTTAAATATGTGACGATTAATAAAAATACAGCAAGACCACCAACTAAAGCTGCTCCAATCAACGATGCTATTTTTAGCCAAATTTTCATCAGTTTTAAAGCCACATAACGACCCAGCGCATAATGGGCGCTGCGGATTGGTTTAACCAGAAGTAGCAGAAATAATTACTTAACTGCAAGAGCAGAAGGAAGGATTCGGGCAGCGTCCCATTGATGCGCTTGTTATGCTACTGAGTGTGTTTACTGAAAGAAACCAACAACAAAATAAAGGCCAGAAATCAATAAAAAAGCACCAAAAATATAACCACGCTCTAAACCTACAAAACTGTGATCACTAGTTGGACTAGCTTTTTTTGATTCTCTAAAACCGGAATTGTGTTTTCGCCAGTTCATATAGGTTTTTAAAATAATAGCTACCCCGATAATTGTGGCAATTAAACCAAGTATGAGTTTTAGCATTTATTTTTAGTTAAGTAGCATAACATAATATTATCGACACGGTGCGTATTTGGGTTTTGCACGAATACATCCAAAATACCTTTCTAATATCACTTAAATAAGTTTGTTTGGATGTATTCAGAACTAAAACAAAAACACAAATGCACGAATAAATCCAAAAACTTTGTAAGGATTAACTCACTCACCGTACTTACTAAGGTACTAATTTAATCATTTAAACCAAGTACTAATGAGTAAGTCTATTCTATTAAATAAGGTGCGCCAAGAAATTCGACGCCGTAACTATAGCTATAGAACAGAACAAAGTTACATTTCATGGATCGTCCGTTTTATTCGTTTTCATGGTACACGCCACCCCAATGATCTTTCTAACAAAAACGTTGAAGAATTTTTAAACTATTTAGCAAATCAAAAGAATGTAGCCTCTTCTACCCAAAATCAGGCGCTTTCCGCTTTGGTTTTTTTATATAAACAGGTTTTAAAGCATTCAGAATTATTATTAGATGAGCTGACAAGAGCTAAACCCGCATTAACTTTACCTGTAGTTCTTTCTACTTCAGAAGTAAGAGCAGTATTACAACACATTACTCAATCCCACCAATTGATCTGTAATATATTATATGGTTCTGGCTTACGTATATCAGAGTGCTTAAGATTACGTGTTCAAGATATCGACTTTGACTACAATCAGATTTGGGTAAGATCAGGTAAAGGAAATAGAGATCGCGTCACTCTACTTCCACAAATTTGTGTGTCAGGTTTAAAGAAACAAATACAAAAAGTGACGCTATTACATCAATTAGATTTAAAAAATGGCATGGGAAAAACCTTACTCCCTTATGCCTTAGAGCAAAAATACCCTGGGGAAAGTGGTCAACTAAGATGGCAATATGTATTCCCATCAAAAAGTTTAGCAAAAGACCCAAGGTCAAAAAAGTTACACCGTTACCATATTTCAGCCTCAATCATAAACAGACAGATTAAAAAAGCAGCAGAAAAAGCAGGTTTAAATAAAAAAGTTTCTGCACATACATTTCGACATTCATTTGCTACACATTTACTACAAAGTGGATACGATATCCGCACAGTTCAAGAGCTTTTAGGCCACAAAAATTTAAAAACAACGATGATATATACTCATGTAATGAATAAAGGAGGCAGCTATATAAAAAGCCCAGTAGATGGTCTTTGATATAGCACTTACTCTCGAAGCGACACAGTTTATTACATGATTCCACCTAAAATTAATGGGTCATCCTGCTCCGCCGACAGGTGGAGAAGGATCTTGCGGGATAATAGCACGAGGTTGACAATCTATTTAATGCTGTGAACAACAATCCCATGACCCTTGGTATAAATCACTTCAGCGGATAAAATTCTCAAACTCCTATCCCCTAAGATCCTTCGCTCCGCTTAGGATGACGATGTTGGTGGGTGTTTGGGTAGGGGTGCCTCGCTATTAGTGAAGCTGGAGCTTCTAGAAGGCATTTCCAACGAGGACGTTGGGAACGAGGGCAATCGGTTGCGAAGGGTCTCAAACCCTGAACTAGCTTTGGGCAGTGCGTTCATTTGAGATCCTTCGTGTTAGCACCCTTCAACCTCATCACATCCTTTCCTACTCAGGATTGTAGATGACAGCTATTTTGTTTGGTCAGATTTATAAGTTAAGTAGCTGCGTTGTTTTCGATCTCTAGACTTCTCGTGTTCACTCGAAGTGACAAAACAGGTGGTTTCTATTTCTTTGTCATATCGACCGAAGGGAGATATCTAAAGATGTAGGTATGTGCCCGTGAAATAACTAAACACCTCCAACTATCTCCGGCGTTGGAATTGAGCAGGAGTCGCCGAACTGTTCCAACATACCTCGCAAAGGAAAGAATAACCTAAGATTCCCTGTCTGACGAACCATCGGTATCCATTTATATCAACGCTGAATCCAGTATCCGATGGGAGGAGTTTGGAATCTTATTGACTTTTTGGGCACTGGCGCCTGTCCCGTTGCAGAACGGGAGGCCAAGCCAAAAGTGTCATCACTTTAAGGCATATATAAATATCACTTATTCTTTCTCTTCGCTCCAAAGGTCTCCTTTCTCGCAACAATAGCCAATTTAAGATCCTGTCCGCCAGCTGGCGTTCCGCTGTTCAGGATGACGTCTTGGTTGGGGAGATGGGTAAATGAATGAAATTACCTCGCTATTAGCGAAGCTGGAGCTACTGATGTTTAGCTTGTAACCCCCATTGATTAGTATGAAGATATGATTTCGCACCCATTTTCTGCCCCGCCTATCCTCTTGTTTTTAAATGCTTCAAAAAAAGTGAACGAAAAGTTTTAAAAAAAGATTAAGAAATTTTAATATTCGACCGATAACCTCAGAGACCTCTGGAAGGGCGGAGTGATTAACCATTAATTTTTTGAATTATGAAAACGGTAGTTTTATTAGAAGACGATATGCTACTCTCGGTTGTGGAAGAGCGCATGTTAACAAGTCTGGGTTATAAAGTGCTTGGTACTGCAATTAGCGGTGAAGACGGCTTAAAGAAAATCGAAGAACTTAAACCCGATGTGGTAGTGAGCGACCAAAACCTGATGCGTGATATGAACGGATTGGATGTTGTGGCTCACATGAGGCGTAAAAACATCAATACTCCTGTATTATTATTATCTGGGTACAGCAGTGTTGACCTTGTGGAAGACTCGGAGGGGCTTGATAACTTAGAAATATTATGCAAGCCCATTAATCTAGAGCAACTACGCATTGCAATGAGCGAGGCCTCGAGAGTAGCGGATGAATTAACGACTTATGCAGCCTAAGGGCGCTCGTTAATGTAGCTATTCTTAAAACTCGTGTTTTAACACTACGCGTCCTATTTGCTTACCATTCAGGATGCGGTCTATTTCGTCAGGCATTTGCTCTAAGGAAACGAGACGTACAGCCTTGTTCGGGAAACCCGATGCGGATTCGGCAATTCGATCCCATAAAGTAAGTCGCAATGGCATTTTTGTGATGCCCGAATCGATGCCTAACAAACTCAACCCTCGTAAGATGAATGGATACACATTCGAGTGTAGTTCATGTCCTAAGATGTTCCCACAACAGGCAATAGCCCCATCAGGCATCATTTGAGGAATTAGCGCTTCCAACATCTTCCCTCCAACCGTTTCAATAGCTCCGGCATAAAGACCCGTGTTCAACAGTTTTTGTTTTTCGGGATATACTTCGTCTCTGTGAATCACTTTATGCGCCCCTAACTGTTTCAGTAAGTCAGATTGTTCTAGCTTTCCAGTAGCGGCAATCACCTCAAATCCTTTTTGAGCTAAGAAATAAACCGCCATACTTCCTACACCTCCCGTTGCTCCCGTTACAAGTACAGGTCCACTGTTGGGCGTAACTAGTTCTCGTTCTAAACGGAGTACACCGTAAGCGGCTGTGTAACCCGCAGTTCCCACCACCATAGCTTGTTCTAGGTTCAACGGCTCAGGTAAAGGCACTACCCATGAAGCGGGTACTCGAATGTATTCCCCAAAACCACCAAAGGTGTTCATTCCTAAGTCGTAGCCGGTAACAAGTACTTGGTCTCCTTGTTGGAAGTTTCCTGAAGAGTCTTCCATCACCACGCCCGAGGCGTCGATGCCAGGGATGAAGGGGTATGAACGAGTCACTCCTTTATTCCCAGAAGCAGAAAGACCGTCTTTGTAATTCAGGGATGAGTAATGGACTTGGATGAGCACCTCATGGTTGGGCAACTGCTCCAAAGGGATGTCTTGGATGCTCTGTTTATAGCTTTGATCGTCATTTTCTTGAACCCAAAGGGCACGAAAGGTCTGAGACATATCTTATTTCAATATTTTTTTTACGATTCCAAGTTTACCATCATAGGGTGCGTAACGCAGGGGCACATCGGGCCAAAAAGGTTTCTTCATCACGCTTTTTTGGTGAGAGAAAGTATCAAAACTCGCTTTGCCATGGTAGGACCCAAAGCCACTCGCACCTACTCCACCAAAGCTAAGGTGATGGTTGCCCATCTGCGTGATGGTGTCGTTAATGGCTCCGCCTCCAAATGAAATGCGCTCTAAGATAGCGTCTTCAAAAGACTGTGTATTCGAGAACAGGTATAGAGCCAAAGGACGTGGATGGCGATGTATGATTTCTACGCATTCTTCTAAGGTATTGAATTCAAGTACAGGAAGAATAGGCCCAAAAATCTCCTCCTGCATCACGGGGTCGTCTTTAGTCACGTCATCAATTACAGTAGGGGCAATATAAAGAGTTTCGGCATTGGTCTGCCCACCAGCAACCGTGGTTCCAGCATCTAGAAGGTTGCTCAAGCGTTCAAAGTGTGCTTGGTTGATGATGCGCGGATAGTCTTCACTTTCTTCAGGATTAGCACCATAAAGCTGCTCAATGCTATCCTTGAGGTATCCAAGAAACTCCTTTTTTATAGAAGGTTGAATCAGCAGGTAATCGGGGGCCACGCAGGTTTGCCCGGCATTGATGAATTTCCCCCAAGCAATGCGCTTCGCAGAGATTTCGAGGTTAGCCGTTTCATCCACGATGCACGGACTTTTCCCACCTAGTTCAAGTGTTAGTGGGGTGATGCGCTCTGCGGCCGTACGCATAATAGACTTACCCACACGGTTACTTCCAGTAAAAAAGATGTAGTCGAAATCGAGTTCAACTAGTGCCTTGGAGGTCTCGGCAGCTCCCAAAACTACACGGATATATTCTTCTTGGAAGTACTTTGAAAATAGGGAAGCCAATAACTCAGAGGTATGTGGTGTGAGTTCAGAAGGTTTTAAAATGATGGTGTTACCCGCGGCTAAGGCACCTACCAAGGGTTGCAGGCTGAGTAGCAATGGATAGTTCCAAGGGGCAATGATAAGGGCACAGCCATAGGGTTCCGTAATGATGAAATTCTTGGAAGGAAAGTTCACGATGGGCGAAGGCACCGATTTCGGTTTCGCCCACTGATCCAAGTTCTTAATGGCATAGCCTATATCATTAAAAATTAGGCCTAGCTCTGTGGCATAAGTTTCAAAAGCCGGTTTTTTAAAGTCTTTGTGAACCGCTTCAATTAAGTCCGATTCGTGATCTTGAAGTAACTCCCGCAGTAAGCGCAGTTGACGAATGCGAAAGGCTACACTTTTGGTTTCTCCAGTGCTGAAGTACGTTTTTTGTTTGGCTAGATAATCGGGTAATTGATCGATCGCTGTCATGAATGGTTACGCCCTTTGAAGTTGTCCATAGAGGAATACACCTTGAATATCTTGCCCGCGATGAAGTCGAAGGCACGTTGGGGGAGTAGCCCTCGAAAAATCAGCGATGTCTTAACCATGAACGGTGCCTTCAGTTGAATTTTATCCTTCTCTATAGCGTCTAAAATCTTAACAGAAATTTTCTCTGGGTCTAACAACGGTACAAATAAAGGAGGAGTTACGCCCTCAAACATACCGGTATTGATGTAGCTGGGCATCACCGTTAAAACTTTGATGCGTGGATGTGTTTTTTCCAATTCAATGCGAAGTGAATCAGACCAGCCTACCGCCGCCCATTTACTTGCGGCATAAACCGTCATGCCAGGATTGGGAGTGAGTCCAGCGGCAGAGGCAATGTTAACAATATGGCCAGAATTTCGATCTTGCATATCGGGAAGGAAGGTATGGGTGACATACATCAGTGCTAATGCATTTACTTCCATCGTTTTGTTGATATCGGCAATAGTATGTTTGGCGAAGGCTTTCCCCACAATCACTCCAGCGTTATTGATGAGGATGTCGACGTGAATGTGGCTATTTAGCAGTTCTGAATGGGCTTGTTCAATTTGATCGATACTGCGAACATCCAC
Source organism: Balneola vulgaris DSM 17893 (assembly GCF_000375465.1). Classification (NCBI taxonomy): domain Bacteria; kingdom Pseudomonadati; phylum Balneolota; class Balneolia; order Balneolales; family Balneolaceae; genus Balneola; species Balneola vulgaris. Next base: position 92,504 of record NZ_AQXH01000006.1, on the reverse strand, counting down.
CACTTGGGTAGTAACTTCGTAGCCCGCATTCAGTAGCTCATCGCCTGTGGCTTGAAGCGCTTCTTGGTCGATGTCCCACATCACAAGGCGCTTAGCACCACGCTTTAGGGATAGTTTACCCATAAGGAGCCCAATTCCGCTAGCGGCACCTGTAATTAGTACTGTTCGTCCAGAAAAGTTTGACATAATAGCTTGAATTGGTAAAAAGAATAAAGAATGTAGCTTTAAATTCTCAAATCTGTTGATTTCTGTTTATAATCGGACTCTACAAAGAATAAAAAACCTGAGGACGAATGAAAAAGCTTTTTGCACTTACTTTAATAGGTACTGTTTTTATTTCATGCACATCTACGAATAAAGATGAGGTGGCGAAATCCATCACTAAAGAGAGTTTAAAGGAACATATTGAGGTTCTGGCCTCCGACGATTACATGGGCCGTGCCACCGGAACCGAAGGCGAGCAAATGACGGTGGATTATTTGGTGGAGCAATTTAAAGCCATGGGCGCCACTTCGGGCGTTGAAGATGGCAGCTATGTACAGGCTTTCCCACTGTTAGGCCAAAAAACAATGAACCACACAATGAGTGTGCGTCGTGTTTCAAACAACCGCCAGTTGAGTGATTTCACCTTCTTTGAGGATTTTGTAGCATGGCCCGCCAACCAAAGCGAAGGCGTTGACATTCAAAATGCTGAGTTGGTATATGTTGGATACGGTATCCAAGCACCCGAAGAAAATTGGGATGATTTCAAAGGCATGGATGTGAAGGGAAAAATTATTGTGATCAAGAATAATGACCCTGAATATGATCCGAATCTATTTGGAGGCAATGCACGATTGTTCTACGGTCGTTACACCTACAAGTATGAAAAGGCGAAAGAAATGGGGGCCCTTGGAGCCATTATCATTCACACCACTCCAACGGCAGGCTATGGTTGGAATGTAGTTTCCAATGGATGGAGCCGTGAGCGTTTTTATGTGAAGGGTGATGAAGGTGCAGATATGGGCGCTACTGAAATGAATGGCTGGTTGACTTACGAGGCGAGTGAAGCACTATTTAATCACGCGGGTTTAAATGTTGACGATATGCTTGAGGCTGCGGATAGTCCAGATTTCGAACCTGTACCTCTTGCGAATGTGCGCCTTTCAGTGAAGGTAGATGCTGAATACCGAGATATCAGCGCGAAGAATGTAATTGCCAAAATTGAAGGTTCAGATGCTGAATTGAAGGATGAGTATTTAGTGCTTACTGCACACCACGATCATTTAGGAATCACAAACCCTATTGATGGTGATGATATTAATAACGGCGCATCCGATAATGCTGCGGGCGTGAGTGCTGTGCTGAACTTGATGAAGGCTTACAAAAGCGTGCAAGGTGATTTAAAGCGAAGTGTTCTTGCTGTGGTTGTAGGAGCTGAGGAAGTAGGACTTTTGGGTTCTCAGTATTGGGGGCAAAATCCTACCGTTCATCCCGGTAAAGTAACGGGGAATATTAACCTCGACGGAATGAATGTATATGGAGAAACCTCCGATTTAGTGATTGTGGGTTATGGCCGAAATAGCCTTGCTGATTTAGTGGTAGAAGTAGCTGAAGAAAGAGGACGCACGGTTAAACCTGATGCGAATCCTGAACAAGGTATCTTCTATCGTTCTGATCACTTTAATATGGCTAAGGTGGGAATTCCAGCCATCTTCCCAAATCCGGGAGAAGAGTTTGTGAATAAGTCAGAGGGATATGCAGAGACTGTAGATAGCGTGTCGGCTGCGAATTATCATTCAGTAAATGATGAGATAAATGAATATTGGGATCTAAGTGGTGCCGCAAAAGACACTCAGTTGTTTTTTGAAGTGGGTTATAGAGCACTAAACTCAGATCAACTACAGAAATGGAAAGCGGGGGATGAGTTTGAGGCAACACGTCTCAAGATGTTAGACGAGATCAAATAAAGATATAATTCAATCAATGATGGAGGTTGTATGAGAATGAAATCAATATTAGGCGTGCTTTCTGTAAGCATGCTTGCTATCGCCTGTGGACCCGTTGAGGCGCCCAATAATGAGGCCGGGTTTATAACGCTGTTAGGGAATGATACCCTTGCGGTTGAGAAGTTTGAAAAAATAGGGAATCGTGTTTCGGCACAAGTAGTACTAAGAAGTCCACGAACCCGATTAAGCTCCTATGAGCTGATCTTGGATGACACAGGTGGGATCGACACATACACCGTTCGTAATCATCCCCTTGAAGAAGGCTTTAATGGTAGTTCTGAAATCAGTAGGTCCTATGCTCGAGAGGGAGACAGCTTAATTACCAAAGTATTAACGAACGATGGTACCTATCGCGATTTGATGACGCCGTATGAACCAGGGATTCTTCCTTTTATAGATATGGTGCATTGGCCTTTCGAGCTGGCATTCAACTATGCCGCGGAAGTGGATGCCGATAGCATCAATCAACGTTTAATTACAGGCTCTAGAGCTTCAACTTTTGTGATTGCGAAAATAGCTTCTGATTCTATGACTATCCGCCATCCTTCGCGTGGAGTTATGGGCGTAGATGTGAATGCAGAGGGCGACATCATGGAGCTTGATGCAGGTTTAACTACCCGTAAACTGGTGGTTAGCCGAACAGATGAAGTTGACATAGATGCGGTTGCAAAACGTTTTGCCGAAGCGGATAAAAACGGTAGCCCGTTTGGAGCCTTATCCGGAGCTGTAACAGAGACATTTACGGTAGGCCATGCTGAGTTTGAAGTATCCTACGGTTCACCAAAACGTCGTGGACGTGATTTGTTTGGAGGCATTGTACCATTTGGGCAACGCTGGAGAACAGGAGCGAACCGAGCTACACATTTTAAAACTTCAAAAGATTTAAAAATCGGTTCATTAACGGTTCCTGCGGCTGAATATACTCTATTCACTATTCCAGAAGCCGATGGAGGTACTTTAATCATCAATAAGCAAACGGGGCAGAACGGAAGAACCTATGACGAGTCCCGTGACTTAGGCCGTGTACCCATGACGGTGATGACGAAAAGTGATAACACCGAAGACTTCACCATTACGGTAGAAGAAGGACCAAATGGGGGTCGATTAAACCTAATTTGGGGTGAAACGGTGTACTATGTAGACTTTACCGTTCAGTGATAAGTCAGAATAGATCTTAAAATTGAAAGCCTCGTTTTATAAGCGAGGCTTTTTTTGTTCACTAATGTCTATAGCTAGCATAGAATATTACACTCTGACCTTGGTTGTGCATACTGCTATCTTCAGAATGAATTTTAGCATTAAATCCCCATACGTATATGAACATCAAGATTTGGTCCGATATCGCCTGCCCATTTTGTTACATCGGTAAGAAACATTTAGAAATCGCCGCTGAAAAAGTGTCGAAAGACTTACAAATGGATGTGGAATGGATGAGTTTTCAACTAGACCCGAATGCAGCCGAAAGTACGGATAAGTCCATTTATGAATTGTTAGCCCAGAAGTATGGCCATGATTTGGAATGGGCTCATAACATGAACGACAACATGGTTCAGATGGGTGAGAAAGTGGGCCTAGAGTTTGATATGGATGCACTTCAGCCAACCAATACCCTTAAAGCGCATTTGCTATTACACGAAGCTAAAGGTCTAGGGAAACAGACAGAGCTCAAGGATCTTTTATTTGAAGCATATTTTGTGAAGGGACAGAACATCAGTGAGGAAGCCATACTGATTTCCTTAGCTGAAGAAGTTGGTATTGATACAGACAGAGCCAAAGAAGTGGTGGAGGGGAAAGTGCATGCCCAGGAAGTGCAAGATGACATCCTACTAGCACAGCGCTATGGAATTCAAGGCGTACCGTTTTTTATCATCAATGATAAATATGCGCTATCTGGGGCTCAGCCCGTGGAAGCATTTGAACAAGCACTAACGAAAGTACTGGAAGAACAACAAGAAGCATCCGTCTAAAAAGGATTCTTTAATAAAGAATTTTAGGTTTAGTGTACACATCTCTTATTTTTGCAGCATAGCAATCTGTTAGCAAAATAAATTAGAACGGTGACTCTAGACCTTTTCCAGCCAATAGCGGAAACTCAGAAAGAGCGTGTTAATAACGCGATGAAAGAGATTCCTCCTCACGATCCCGGCGTGTACACCATGTACAATGCCCGCGACGAGGTGTTGTACATTGGCAAAGCAAAGGATTTATATAAACGAGTTACTTCCTACCGGTATTCGAAGTCCAAAAAAGTACAAAGTTTGGTAGCTCAAGTAGCTCGTATTGGCTATGAGGTTTGTAAAACGGAAACCGATGCCGTTCTACTTGAAAATCTATTGATTCGCTCTTTACGCCCACCTTACAATCACGCGAATAAGAAAACAGAGACCTACTACTACATCTCATCGGGACGAAAGGGCTATAAGCGTGAGTTCAGGTTGTCGATGCGAGTGCTAGACGATTACTCCAATGTGTATGGATGTTTTAAAGGGCATGGTCGTGTTCGAAAAGGTTTGGGTGCTTTACTCAGGTTCTTATACTTGGCCGATGCAAAGATCAAAAGTCCTTATTACTTACCGGCTCAACTGTTGAACCGGTTAACACCTATGCGCTTCAGCGTGGCAATGAAAGAGGGCCAATGGATGTTGGTGCATCAGCTGCTTTCGGGTTCATCAGGACTTCTTATCCATGATTTTGAGCGATTAGCAGAGTCTATGGATTTCACAGATAAGTTCTCGAGAAGCTACTTTATGAACGAGCTAGAGCAGTTGAAGATCTTCTTTGCACTAGGGCCAGAACGCAATCATCAGTTAAAGAAAGAGCTTAATCTTGATTCCGATTTAATTCGACAAGAACATCTAGATGATTTATATGCTGTTTCAAGTTCTGGCGTATTTACAGAGCGTATATAAAAAAAGCGAGCTGAATGAGCTCGCTTTGAATATCTAAATAAAGTGAAGGCTGGATTCGATTAGTTAATCGTACCACTTACCGTTACTTCACCTGAAATCTCCATTGGGATTTCCATCTCTTGTGGCGAAGTCATCATCATAGCACCAGAAATCATTTGATCCATAGTAGATGATAACACTAAGCCTGTAGCACGATCAACCGTAAGAGTACCAGACTGAATACCGCTAAGATCTGGAGTCATAGTAGCGCCACCCATATTCATTTCTTCACCTTCAGTAAATACTTCTGAAGAAACATTAATAGTGATCGTTTCAGCGTTCAAAGCTGCAACTTCATACGAAGTGAGGATTTTCATCGGAAGCGGTGCCTGAATAGATTCGTCTTCACTCCAAGTGTCGCCAATAGAAACAGCGTTTGCTGGGAATTTCATAATCGACTGCTGAACTTGAGCTAAAGCACTTTCATCGTTGTACTGGCTAGACAGCTGAGCTTTAAGAGCTTGAAGTTGTGCTTGGTCGGTGATTTCCATCTTGGTAGCCATGTTATCAAGCATAGCGTCGATGCCTTGGATGTTGGATACTTCACCCTTTTCAGTAAGTGTGAATGTAAAGCCCTCGCCAATTACAGCATCAAAAGATTTGGTCATTGGGTTAGGTGAAGAAGACGGCTTTTCAGAATCATAATCTACTTGAGCCATTGGCTGGTAAATACGCATGCTTGTGTAAGTAAGCTTAACTTCATACGAACCATCGTTCACCGATAATACGGTCATGTTAACGCCAGCACCTTGAAGATTGCTAATTTCTTGAGTTTGACCCATGATTGTTTGGGAAATCTTTTGGTTCATTTCCGATTTGGTATCGTAAGAAGTCCCCTCTTTAAGATCATATTTTAAAGATACTTGAGTGAATGCAGTTACTGATGTGAAAACGATCAATAGAGCAAGAGAGAAAAGTTTTTTCATATAAATAGTGCTTAGTAAGAATTTTGAAAAAACAACCTAGTGAATATTAGGTTTAAGAGAAAATAAAATTAGATTAAGAGTTCGAGTGACTATAGGTAAAAAATCCTGCGACTTTTTGATGATCAACGGTGTCTTATGGGTGTGTGCACACTCAAACATGAATTCTTAAGTAGGTTCTGTGACGAAATCTGAATTTATTCAATTACTAACGCCTCATTATAACGATGCCGTGAACTATTGCGGCGCATTATGCATGGGGTCGGATAAAGCTGAAGCCGAAGATGTGATTCAACAAGCCTTGTTAAAGGCCTACGAAAAAAGCGACACTCTTCGGGATCCCGCTCGTTTTAGAAGTTGGTTATTTCAGATCATAACGCGCTGTTTTTATGACAGCGTTCGAGCTCCATTTTGGAAGCGTTTTGTTTCTTTTGACCCAGCCGAAGCTGATGCTAAGTTTGTGGTATATGAAGAGGATACCTTTTCCAATAATACCCAACTTCTAACAGCACTATCTCAACTATCAGAAAAAGAGCGATCAGCTATTTTACTGTTCGAGATTGGAGGTTTCTCTATCAAAGAGATAAAGGAGATGCAAAACGAAAGCAGCGAAAGCGCTATTAAATCAAGGTTGAGCCGAACACGAACCAAGCTAAAAGAAATCATGGTAGCTATGGACGAAGCAACCCCTAGCAGTAGAATTGCTGAGTCTAACCCTAAATTAGAAACGAGTGATTTATACCATGAGACTTCTAAAGTTATACACGAAATCAAATCTATTGGATGATATTATGAGCCTTTCCAATCCATTTAATGAACTCAAGAGTGTAGACCACTCTCGTTCACTTCATAACTTAAGTCAGTGGTTAGATCATAAATCCAAAACACCGAGAAAGATGAGACCATTATATAAAGTTGCCGCAAGCATTCTTATTACAGGGCTAGTACTTGTTGCCTGTTCCATACCTGTGGAGCAAGAACAAGAAATCGGCTATATGATTAAAGGCGTTACTACAGAATTTAGTCCTAAAATGAAGCAGGGCCTTGAAGCCGCTGAATTGGATATGAACTCAGAGGTGCACCTGAATGTAACGGTAACGGAAGACACAGAGGGGAATACCGTACGAAATGCCGAACTTGTAATGCTATTGCCAGAAGCCGATCGTGCCGCTGCAGAAGCAAAAATGGCATCACTCCAAAAACACCTTAGCTTTCAGAAGTTAGAACTGTTGCCCATTGAAGAGGAAGTAGAACTGCCATTATATGAGGCAGCTTTATCTAAGTTTAATCTACATAAGGGCAATAAGGTTTCGGATGAAGTGATGGTTGCCAAGATCAACGAGATGCTTCAAAAGAACAGTAATATTACCGGCAAAGCTGAAATTATTCATACCGAAGACGGAAAAAAGCAAGTTGAGATTCGGGTAGAGAACTTTTCGGGAGATAAATCTACTTTAGACTTTCTCAATCCCGATGCCATTCAAGAAATACGAGTGCATAAATCAAAAGGAAAGAATACGGTAGATATTCAGCTCAAAGAAAATGAAGAAATAGAAGTAGAGCGCGAAGATGGCAATGCTCATATTAAAATTCGAAAGATCAAAAAAGACCAATAAGCGATTAAAAAGTATGAAAGCGGCTACATGGCCGCTTTTTTTATGCCCCAAAGTTTGGATTAGAACCGAATGAGGTTGCCAAGGGGTAAAAACTGTTGGTGCTTAGATTGAAGCCCCAAAGTGGTGTGTTCATACTGTTTGGGGAAGTCTTCAATGCCGCCTAATAACTTGATTAATGCATCCAGAGGCAATTGAGGGGAGTAGGTGTTCATGATGAAGAACCGATGCCGCGTATCAAGAATTTGCATCACCTTCTCAATAAGGGGTGCTAAATCTTTATTTAACTTCCATGCCTTCCCCTTTGGAACCATTCCAAAAATAGGAGGGTCCATGATGATACCATGGTAGGTGTCGCCTCTTCGAATGCATTTATCTACAAATTTACGCGCGTCTTCCACAATCCATCGAATGTTTTGAATGTGGTTTAGCTCTGCATTCTCTCGTGCCCAGTTAACTACGCTTTTAGAGGAATCAACATGAGTTACTTGTGCACCCGATAGCGATCCAGCTACACTCGCTCCTCCGGTGTATGCAAATAGGTTTAAGATGCGAGGCTCTACTCCTTGCCCCTGAAATTGTGTACATCGATCTGCGATAAAATTCCAATTCACGGCTTGCTCTGGAAAAACACCTGGGTGCTTAAAGGACCCTTGGCTGAGTTTAAACTTTAGATCAATAGCTCCAAAGGGATAGCTGATTTCCCAGTCGTTGATGGTTTTATCCCATTCTCCTTTTTGGCCTTTCTTCTCTGAAAATCGGATGTCTGCTTTTCCCCACTCATTGGGATGTGCTTTGGCTTGGGTTGCCGCAGGTTCGGGTCGGTCAATAATCACCGAGCCAAATTGCTCTAGTTTACGCCCATTGCCAAAGTCGAGTAATTCATAGTGCGTCCAAGAAGTGGGGTAAATCATTAATTGAGAAATATATCAGCGAGTTTAAAATGAAGGTTGTCAAAGTTAACACTCGAACGATTGATTGTATAGGCAATAACCATCTTTTCTTTTTTATTGATAAGAAACATGGTGCTACCTCCTACAGAGCCGCCTGAGTGCCCGAGCCATACACGATTCTGATTATCCGTGTAGGTTCTCCATCCCATGCCATAGTTGGTGCTTTTGCCATCAGTCATGTATTGCGGAGTCATTAACACAGAGTGGGTTTCTTCATTTAAGTAATCATAATCAAAGTGCGCTACTCCAAAAGTAACGAGGTCTTCGGTAGTACCAATGAAACCACCACCGGCCCATTTATAGCTGTTATCAACAAAGGGAGCTTCTATATTCTTGCCGTCTCTATAAACATAGAATTTCGTTTTGTTAGGGAGTTCTTTATTTGCCCATTCAGCAAGAGTGTTGTCCATGCCTAAGGCTCCAAACACTCGATGTTCCATAAAGTTAAGGAACTCTTCCCCAGAGGCCCCTTCCATCACAGCACTGATCAAGTTCCAGCCATAACTGGAATATTGATAACTAGTCTGTGGTTCAAATAATAGAGGGTCGTCTTTGAAAATATCGAGCCCTTCAGTCACCGTTGGGTACGACTTGGCACTCATAAACTCATCGCCTCTATAATGCCGAATTCCTGCGATATGGCCGGCTACTTGTTGTACCGTCATGGGGTATTTCTTTTTTGGGAAGTCGGGTACATAGGTATGAATTTCTTCTTTGGGATCTAGTTCACCACTTTGAATTAAAACCCCCATTCCTGCAGCGGTTAATGTTTTCGATACACTCCCAATTCTAAATAAAGTAGTGGCAGGGTCTACAGGTTTCTTAGCGGTTACATCGGCATATCCGTAGCCTTTGCTTAGCACCATTTTGTTGCCCTTGTAAATGGAAATGGACATGCCAGGCACATTTTGGGCTTTGGCATATTCGGCGATAACTGCTTCTGCTTTTTGAATGCGTTCATCGAGGTCTTGAGCAGAAACTAGGCTCGTACTTAGTAGTACGAAAAGGCTAAGGGTGAAAAATCGAGTTAATGGTTTCATGGTGTGTCCTATTGGTTTGAGTACATGTAATCGAGTGTAAGGGTAGCCATAGCTCGAACCCCTAGTAGCATGGCTGATTCGTCAATAATAAAATCTGGAGTATGATGTCCGGCCGGGGTAACACCTTCGGGTTTACCACCTAGAAATAAATATAAGCCGGGTATTTTTTCTTGAAAAAAGGAGAAGTCTTCAGCGCCTGTAACAGCATCCATAAGGTTCACCTTGTCAGAGCCTGCTACTCGTTCTAAAGTAGGAAGCATCTGTTGAGTAAGCTGAGGATCATTATAAGTAATTGGGTAGCCTTTGTTTATGGTGAGTTGGGCAGTAGCGCCATTGCTTGCAGCCGTATGCTCAACTATTTCTTCTAATCGTTTAAAGATGAGCTGACGCATGTCTTCATCCAATGCACGGATGGTTCCTTCCATTTCAATGCGTTCAGGGATGATGTTATGTCGTACTCCGCCTTCAATAACACCAAAAGAAACTACGGCTGCTTGTTTTGTGAGGGGCATATTACGGCTCACAATGGTTTGGGCATTGTTGATGATTTGAGCCGCTGTAACAATAGGGTCTACTCCTTTCCACGGAGTGGAACCATGAGCTTGTTTACCTTCAACCACCAACTTGAAACTGTTTACACTCGCCATAATGCCTTGCGGGCGGTATTCGATAACACCGGCTGGCGTACTATCCCATATATGTAAACCAAAAATGGCATCTACATCTGGGTTTTTAAGCACCCCTTCTTTAATCATTAACTCAGCACCACCCTCTTCTCCAACAGGAGCCCCTTCTTCAGCTGGTTGAAAAATAAATTTAACAGTGCCGGCTAGCTCGTCTTTCATATCTGTTAGGATTTGAGCAACACCCATTAAAATAGCGATATGAGTATCATGCCCACAGGCATGCATTACGCCCACTTCTTTGCCTTGGTATTCACTAATAACGGTCGATTTAAATGGAAGGTCGGTGCGTTCCGTAACGGGCAAGGCATCGATGTCGGCACGTAAGGCTACGGTAGGTCCGTCTTTACCACCCTTTAATATGCCAACCACACCGGTGTGAGCTACTTCGGTTTGTACTTCCATGCCTAACTTCCGTAAATGGGCAGCAATGGTCTTAGCCGTTTCAAATTCTCGATTCGATAACTCAGGGTTTTTGTGGAAATGTCGGCGCCATTCAATCACTTGCTCTTCAAGCTCAGATGCTTTTTGATCGATAATTTGTTGGTGATTGGACGATTGAGCAAAAACAGCGGGCACTGCTATGAGAAAAAGCAGACTGAAAAACGTCAATTTCATGATAACTGATTAGTTGAAAATGTTACTCGGTAAGGTAATTATTTCAATCAGCTTGTCAAGACCTTCCTCATGTGGGGTTATTCATGAACCGAAATGGAGTAGGAAGCTTCAAAATTTCCGCCCGGAGCTAAGAACTGCATTCCATCTTTTTGAATGAATTCCCCATTGTGATCTACAGGGTCAGCGGTTCCAAACCAGGGTTCAATACAGATGAAATCCCCATTGGGTTTAGCCCATATACCCAGATGTGGAAAGGATGGGAATTGAATGCTTAGTTGTTTGCCTCGTGTGATATGGGACAAAGTCACCCGCTTAGACTTCGTGTTTTTAAAAACGAGAGCATCACGATCGAATAGATCATGAGTAAGTGGTAATCGAGATTCATTACTGAGTACTCGTTCCTTAGAATCACTTATTAACCCAGTTGGGATATCAATCAAATGGCGATCTAAGGTTTCTGCATGTTCAAATAAGAGTGCATAGTCTGAATAGGAATCTCCATTATGAAGTGGGCAACGAAAAGCGGGATGAGCTCCTAAAGTAAAGGGCAATGTTTGGTTTCCTGTATTTTCAACTCGATGGGAAACGGTGAGGGTATGCCCTTTAACACTAAAGCGGGTAATGAATGAAAAACGAAATGGAAACTGCTGGAGCGTTTCATCCGACGCTTCAAGATTAAGTGTGATTTGATGAGGTAGCGCCTCTATCACTTCATGGTTTGGATTGCCACGAACTATTCCATGTTTTGGCATGCTATAGGTCTCCCCATCAAGTAAGTACGAGTTATTCTTTAGCGCACCTATTATAGGGAACAATACAGGCGCTGAACTTCCCCACACCTCAGGGTCGGACTGCCACATATATTCCATTCCCGTCTTCTTTGATTGGATTGAAGATAGCTCAATACCGGAATGTTGAATTTGAACTGTAATCTGTTCAGATGAAATTTCATGAACCATGTGGAGGTGTTATTGAACTGGAATGCCTTCTGTTACAAAAGAAATGCCCTGTTGACCAGAGGTGGATATCATTACGGCTTGTATAAATGGGGGCTGAATAGTTGGTGTTTGATCAACCCAAGAGAAAAGGAAATTTGAACCAGATCCGCCTGATAGGTCATCTTCAGCAATAACGATTTCTACAGTTTCTAAAGGTGCAAGGTAAACCGGTTGTTGGATGTATGCTCGGATCAGTTCACCTTGAGTGTTGAAGTAATTGGCTTCATCAACCCAAATAGTGTCGCTTTTGTTAATGTTACGAATACTGATGGTTGCTGTTAAAGCATGCGTGCGGTGTTCATTGTTACTATAGATTTCTGAATACACCGGTAAATAAGAACTTAGCCTAGGGTTGGAAATTATTTCTTCGGGTAAAGGAGTGGTTCGATCAGTCCAACTTGGGAGTAGTGGAGGCCGCTCTTTCGTATCAATGTTTGTGCAAGATACTTGTAGTACGAACACAGAGATGAAGATGGCGATAAATGCGGGAGTAATTTTAAAATCGATGGATGGCATGGCAGTTACTCTAGATTCGAACATTGGTTAACAATGATACAAAAAATTGAAGGGCATCTGTATCAAAGAATGCTAAAGGTCAGGTGCTGAATGATCTAATTTCTTTAGACTCTAAAATTCGTGGTTCATGCTTACTAGAGCTTGCGGTGATGTCAACCATCACCTGTGCCACCTTTGATGCCTGAACAGGATGGTAGGCTTTTAAGCCAGGTAATTTACAAAGTACTTGAGCAATAGGGATTCCTATTTTTTCACCCAATCGAAACTCATCGCGATCGCCCACTAAAAATGAAGGTCTAAAAATGGAACAGCTTTCGAAGCCTAAGGCCATCACCATGTCTTCTAGCTCGCCTTTTATGCGAGGGTAAAATGAATTGGACTTAGCATTGGCACCGATGGATGAAACCAGCGCGTGATGAGTGATGCCATTTGCTTTTGCTACTTGGGCAACCACGATTGGATAATGTACATCTACTTTGTACTGAGCTTCTTTGCTGCCGGCTGCTTTTATAGTAGTGCCTAAAGCCGAGTAAAGATGATCGCCCGAAACGAGATGCTTCCACAGCTCAGGTTCGTCAAAGTTTATGATCTCTTCTTTCAACTTTGGATGGGTTACCCCGGTTGTTCGGCGATGCATCACTAAAACAGAAGAATAACTGGGGTGCTGCAATAAGTAATCTAGAAGGTGTTGCCCTACTAAACCTGTTGCGCCTATAAGTACTGCTTTGTATTCCATGATGAATAATAGCTTTTAAAAGGATTAGATGTTTTCACTCTCAAACATTAGAGTTTTCTAATAAATAAATTTTGGCAAGGTGAGTGAAATCGAGTTAAGTATTTAATATTGTTATGCAAATCATTTGTAAAAAAATGTTATGATATCTCTTCAGAGTTCTTAAATTGTGGTCGATAAAACATTAAGAAATTCTAATGTTTCAAAAATAACAAGGTACAGCCCCAGAGAGGCACAAGAGGTATAAAGAGATGAACGACTACTCAAACATAATTCAAGTTATCGGCGCAATGATGTTAGTATCAGTTTTAGTAACGAATGCTAACAAAACGAGTTTTCTAAATAAAAGAATGATTGTTGAAGGCGAATATGAGACAGCTGTTACAGCAATCGCTCAAGACATCATGGAAGAATCAAGAGCATTACCATTCGACGAAGCTGAAACGGAAGGCGCTCTCCCAGTAAATATTCCTTTTGACTTTTCACTGCTAGGTACGGATTCAGGCGAAAGCACAACAGATCGTTCTGAGTTCGATGATTTCGATGACTACGACGACTGGAACGGAACCGTAACTACCATTCATGGTGACTTTGAAGTATCAGTGAATATCACGTACATCAACTCTACTACTCAAGCTCCTACGGTATCAAAAAGCACCATCAAAAGAATGGACATTACCATCAGCAGCAATACCTTGAGAGAACAAGATCAAGAGACGATCAAGACTTATAACTACAGCTACATCAGAAGCTACTACGCAAACTAATAATAGGTACAGAGATGAATTTGAATTTAATCAGCGGAAGCATAGTGTCAGGAATGGTTTTATTAACCATCGGAATGATGAACAGAGGAGTAAACTACAACTCACAAGACATTACACTGTCATCCATCAAGCAAGAACAAAAAATTGAACTTTCAGAAGTTTTAAGCCATGACCTTCCAAAAATTGGCTATACCAGCGATAATTCATTAGATACACTTATTGCTTATGCGGATGAGAAGAGTATCGCATACTACAGCAATATCGATAACAGTGCAGACGGTTCTGTTGAACTGGTAACGTGGGAGTTAACAAACGAAGCCGATGTTTCAACCGATAACCCAAACGATTACAAATTAGTGAGAACGGTTGGCGGTACTACAACAAACATCTCTTTAGGGATCACCACTTTTACTCTGAATTACTATGATAAATTGGGTGGAACTACCCCCCTAACTACTCCGCTTTCTAGTGCTGATATGGATAATGTAAAGCAGATAGAAGTAGTGCTAGTACTTGAAAGTGCAGAAAGCATTCAGTACTCACAAAACACAGGCGAAAAGTTTGTGAAATCAGCTTGGGTTAAGAGATTTACACCAAGAAACTTAAAAGGAAACGGGTAAGCACTATGTTAGGAAGAGGAATATTAATTGTTGCGAGCGGTGCTACTGTAATTTTCGGATCTATACAGTTAGGATTATTAGGACAAAAGAAAAGTGTAAACGAAGCAACAGCTGATTACGCGTACGAAAACCATATTAAGAATGCGGCATACAACGGTTTGCAGTTAGGTATGGAAGAGCTCGGTAAAGATGAAAATTGGTCAGCTACAGAAGCATCACCATGGACTACCACTATTGATGATGTAGATGTAACGGTGTATTACGAAAATTTAGGAATGGGCGCTACGCCACTAGATGCGGATACCGTTCGTGTGTATTCAAGCGCATTATATAAAGGTGAATCGGCAAACTTAGTAAGTACTTATACGCGCACTCCATTGGATATAGTACCTGAGTTTAATTCAGCGCTTTCACTTACAACCAATAAATTTAAGTTTAACTTGTTAGGCGGTTCAACAATCCGTGGCAATGATGCTAGTGGTGTATGTACCGACAAACCTGGAGTGATTGTTAAAGATCTCGTTTCTTCTACAAAAGTAGTGTTAGGTGCAGGGCTAAACATCATCAATATTTTAAGTACGGTTACTCAAATTCAAATTGATCCGAGTATCTCCTATGATGCAACGGCTTCATTAGTAGCAAACCTTGAAGGAAAGCCCGGTGTAGTGAATGTAAATGGAACCTATAACGGTAATTTTGGAACTGCAGCAAACCCTGGTGTATTTTTTGTAGATAACTATGCTAATGTTACCAGTGGTGTTACTTCAGGATATGGCATCATGATTATTCGCTCGGGTGGCGAATTGAATTACAGTGGCTCAACTTCAGTAAGTACAAGCTTAGAATTTAATGGCTTGGTAGTATTCGAAGACGCCTTGGATTTCAATGGCTTTAACACTCCAAGTGTAAATGGTTCAGTAATTGTTGGTTCTGTAGGCGGTAGCAGTTTACTGGATATGTATTTAGGAGGCGGATTAGATATTCAGTATGATTGTTCGGCTCAAGACCACGCTAAAATTGCTGCGGCAAATCTGTTAAAAGAGAACAAATATAAGAGACTAAGTACGTTTGAATGATTTTAAACGCTTAAGGAGTACGAAGGCCTTCGCTGATAAAGCGAGGGCCTTTTTTTATGTTAAAAAACAGGACTTTAGAGAAGAAAAAAAGATTAAGAAATCTTAATAATTGCCGATAATATCTATAAATAAAAGAAAATTAAATCTGGCAGTTATGAGCGACTTTTCAAATGTATTACAAGTTATAGGGGCGATGGTACTTGTGTCTTTATTAGTGCAATCAGCGAATAGGAAAATGAATGCAAACTCCATGCTTCTAGTAGAGAACGAATTCGAAAGTGAAATTGCAGCTATATCTCAAGAAATAATTGAAGAATCTAGGCTATTAGCCTTTGATGAAGCTACGGTAACGGGTTTTGTACCAGTTGACATCCCAGCAGGGTTCTCAGATATCGGCCGTGACTTAGCAGAAACAGCAGATAAAGTAACCTTTGATGATTTTGATGACTTAGACGGTTGGAGTGGTATAGTTTCAACAACGTTGAGTGATTTCAATGTAAGTATTGAAGTGGTGTATATAGACAAGACTACAGGTATTCAAACGAATGCAAAAACCACACTTAAAGAGATTCAGATTACAATTACGAATGACTTGGTGAGATTTCAAAACACTACAACATTGAAGCCCTATTACTTTAGTTATATAAGAAGCTATTACGCAGAATGATATGAATATTGGACTGATCACATCCTTTATTATTTCTGGAATTTTGATACTTATGTTGGGCTTTATGAACATAGGCGTGAGTCAAAATTCTACCGAGGTTGTACTGTCTCAATTTAGGCAATCACAGAAGTATGATGTACAAGAGTTAGTAACCTTTGATCTGCCGAAGATAGGTTACGATTTCAACTTGAGTATTGATACTGCCATCGTGTATGGGGATGATAAAAAATTGGTCTTCTATAGTAATGTCGACAATAGTAGTGATGGAAGTATTGAAACCATCACGTGGGAATTCACATCTACTGGCATTAATGAAACTGTAAATCCAAACGACAAAGTTCTTACTAGAACAGTTGATAGCGAGCTTACTGAAATCAAAACAGGAGTCACGCTATTTGAATTCGCTTACTATGATTCTCTAGGTAGCACTACCTCTTTAGCTATCCCATTAAGTAATGACGATAGAGCCAAGGTCGTACAAATTGGAGTAACTCTTAAAATAGAAAGTGATGAGAAGGTGAAAACTAGAACGGATAAAGAAGGCTCATATCTAATCACCATGTGGAATAAAAGATTTAGCCCAAGAAACCTGAAGAACAACTTAAACTGATTATTATGGGTAATGCAATGCTAATATTGAGTGTTGGTGCACTCTTTATTTTTGGAATGGTACAATTAAACCTTTCAGATAACAAAGTTCAGCTAGTAGCTGATACAGCTGAATATGCCAGCGAAAATCATGCTATGAATGTGGCTTTCACAACTATTCAATTGGCTATGGAAAAGATTAACGAAGATCCTGATTGGCAGCCTACACAAGCAAATCCCTGGGTGTCAACCCGTGATGGAGCAAACACAAGCCTTTATTATACAACAATAGGCGTAGGTGCAGGAGTAAATGCCCCTGATACCATAAAAGTAGTTTCAAAAGCAGAATATTTAAAAGAAGAAGCGGAAGTAATCAGCCTCTTTGCGAAAACTAAATTACACTTCGTACCAGATTTTGAGGCGGCATTATCTATTGCTACAGATAGATTTACGTTTGGGCTAGGTGGTAGTGCAACTATAAGAGGAAATGATAAGTCGGGCACATGCAGCGATAAACCAGCCATTACAGTACCTAATAGTCTTTCTGAGAGTAAAGTGTTGTTAGGTGCGGGTTCCAAAATTACGTCAATACTTGGTGGAGCTAGTAGCATCGAAGTAAATTCAGACATCTCCTATTCACCAGTAGATGAACTTATAGCACGTTTAGCGGCAATGCCAGGCTCAAAAAAGATATCGGGTAATTATAAAGGGAGTTTAGGAAGTATAGATGACCCGGGCGTATTTTTTGTAGAAAATTATGCAAAATTAACGGGTGGTATAGACACGGGCTATGGAATTATGATTATACGTTCAGGCGGTGAATTGGCTTACGAAGGAGAGTTAAGTGTAGCCGGAAATTTTGAGTTCAATGGTCTCATCATTTTCGAAAATGCGTTCGACTTTACTGGAAGAGGCACCCCCGATTTAAATGGATCTGTTTTAGTGGGAACTACAGATGCTTCGAGTGCAATCTTAGATATAGATTTATCGGGTAACTTGAAGATTCAATACGACTGTTCCGCTGAAGAATACGCTCAAGCAGCAGCTGCAAACCTGTTAAAACAAAATAGATTTAGGCGTTTAAATACCTACGAGTGATTATAGAAAAACGATGCCTTAAATCTGATTTATATATTTATATAAGGCGCTACTTATACCATTATATAAAGGGAGAAAAAGCTGCACATAAATTAGTTGTTATGGCAAGGTAAAAAAATTTAAAATTTAGGTTTATTTATATCATATTGAGAGATCACTAAATCTAGGGAATGGTGAATCAGATAGCGGTTATTAATATTCAATTAATGGCCTAAACCTTAATCAAATATGATATATATGAATACTTTTATCTATTTACTTAAAGGTTTGAAGGGTGCAAAGAAATTAATACTGGTCGCAGGACTCGTATTCTTTGGCTTATCAAGCAATTTAAGTGCAGAAACTATTTCGGGGGATGGTACAGCAGCCATTGTTACCGGTACGGTTGTCGATAAGACAACTAATGAGCCTCTCGCAGGGGTTAACATTCAAGTTAAAGGAGAATTCAGAGGAGTTTTTACAGAGATTGATGGTACCTATAGTATAGATGTCGAAAACGATGATATACTGGTCTTCAGTTTTGTAGGATATAAACGCCTTGAAGTTCCAGTTAACGGTCAATCAACAATTAATGTACAACTAGAGGAAGATCTACAACAGTTAGACGAACTTGTAGTAGTAGGTTACGGTCTTCAAAGAAGGGAAGCAGTAACGGGTTCTATTGCATCTATTGATGCTGGAAAAATCGAACAGGTTCCATCATCTTCTTTCGAAAGTTCACTGCAAGGTAATATTGCGGGTGTACAATTGATTTCGGCGGATGGTGCACCTGGTGCCAATACACAAATTCGTGTACGGGGTATCGGTTCAATCACCGCTTCTAGTTCTCCATTATATGTAGTGGATGGCGTAATCATGACTTCAGGTAGTGTATCTAACTTGAACAGTAATGGTGGCCGTAGTACGAATGTTATGGCAGCGCTTAACCCAAATGATATTGAAAGCGTAACCATTCTTAAAGATGCAGCTTCAACGGCTATTTATGGTTCTCGTGGTGCAAACGGGGTAGTTTTAATTACAACGAAGAGCGGTAAATCAGGCGCTCCAGTAATTAGCTTAAAGTCGCAAGTAGGTTTCAACTCAGTAGCTTCCAATTCACTGTTAGAACCACTGAATGCTGATGAGTACACTACCTTATTTTTAGAAGGTTACACAAACCGTGGAGAAACACAGGCTCAAGCTCAGCAGAGATTTGATGACCGTTTCGAGCAGTTAACAGATCCGACTACAGGTCAGCCAACAAATACAGATTGGTTAGACGAGCTTACAAGAACCGGTGTAAACCAATCGTATGATTTAAGTGTTTCTGGTGGTACGGATGCGGTTAAATATTATGTGTCTACAAACTTCTTTGATCAGGAAAGTCATGTTATTGGTACTGACTTCGATCGTTTAGCTTCACGCGCAAATGTGGATGTGAAATTGAATAACCGAGTAGATCTTTCGAACAAATTATTGATTTCGAAAACAGATCAAAACGGTATGACGGATGGTTCTGCATGGGCGAACCCACTGTATAACGCCTTCCTACTTTCTCCGCTAATTCCAATTAAGGATGAAACAGGTTTATACAATGCATCCCATAAAAACTATTTCCCAATGGGTGGTAACAACCCTGTAGGTGCCTTAAGTGGTGATGACTTAAGAAATACAGAAACGTATAGAATCACGAATAACGTGAATGCCAATGTACGTTTAATGGATAACCTAATATTTAGTTCTAAATGGAATATTGATATTATTAAAGTTGGTGAGTCTCAGTACAAGAACCCACGCTACGGTGATGGTAGAAACGTAGGTGGATATGCTCAGGAAAGTGAGATCACAAATCAAAGTTGGACAGGTACTCAAACGTTAAACTACATCGGTAACTTCGATGAGGTGCACAATCTAGAAGCATTACTAGGTTATGAGGCACAGAAGTCTGAGTCGAAAAGTTTTACTGGTTACGGTCAAAACTTCCCGAACTTAACGCTTCGAACTTTATCTAGTGCTGCAGAAGCGTACTCTGCTTCAGCTACGAAATCGGAATATACCTTCGCTTCGATGTTTACTCGTTTAATCTACGATTATGACGGTAAGTATTTCCTACAAGGTAGTTTGAGACGTGATGGTTCTTCAAGATTCGGTAGTGAAAACAGATGGGGTACGTTCTACTCTGTAGGTATAGGCTGGTCGATGCATCAAGAAGAGTTCTTAAAGAACAATGAGATTATCGATGTATTAAAGCTTAGATCTTCTATTGGTACTACTGGTAACGCAGCCATTGGTAACTTCCCTTCACGTGGACTTTACGGATATGGTCGTGATTACGACGGTAGCCCAGGTGGTGCTCCAGTTCAGATCGCTAACCCAGGCCTAACTTGGGAGAAGCAGCAGAACTTTAACGTGGCAATGGAATTTGGTGTAATGGATCGAGTAACAGGTACGGCCGAGTATTTTGTTAAGACCTCTACTGACCTTCTATTGAATGTTCCATTATCCAGAACTACAGGATTCTCAAATATTACAAGAAACGCAGGTGAGCTTGAAAACAAAGGTTTTGAGTTAACTCTGAATGTGAATGTAATGAACACTCAGGATTTAGTTTGGGATATTGGATTTAACACCACTTTCCTAAAGAATGAGATTACTAAGTTAGATGAGCCTTACAACTCTGGCAGTAAGCGTAGAGAAGTAGGTAGAGATTACCAGTCTTATTATCTATACGGATGGGCTGGAGTTGATCAAACCAATGGTGACCCACTATGGTATACTGATGAAACGGAAACGGCTACTACAAATAGTATCAGTAATGCAGAGCGTTACTTTGTAGGCAAGTCTGCTACTCCTGATCATTACGGTGGATTTAACACTTCTGTATTCTATAAGAACATCACCTTTGATGCTCAATTCTCTTACTCATGGGGTAACTACTTATATGCTTCACAGGAGCGATTCATCCATGGTGATGGAGCTTTAACTCCACGTAGTACATCTAAGTATGCTTACGAGAACAGATGGTTACCAGGAAAAACCGATGCCAAATTCCCAATGCATAGATGGGGTGGTAATAATGGTAGTAACGTAGGAAACTCATCACGATGGTTACATGATGGATCATACATCCGTCTAAGAAATGTAACGGTAGGATATAACTTTGAAAACGATGTAATTAACCCGTTTGGCTTAAAGTCATTACGAGTATACACCAGAGGTACCAACCTATTTACGTTTACGCGCGACTCAGATCTATACATTGATCCAGAGCAAAACATAAACGGTGTAGCGAATAGTGTAACACCTGCAATTAAATCCATCACATTCGGTATCGATATTGGATTTTAATTCTAATACAAACTAAAGGTTTATTACAATGAATTTTAGAAGAATATATATAACACTATTAGCACTTATTGTCGTTGGAGTCGGCTGTTCAGATGGGTTTTTAGAAATAAATCCACAGCAATCGGTTTCTAACGAGGAAGCATTATTAACCCTTCAAGATTATGAAGCGGCGATAACAGGAGCATACAACATCCTTTCATCTTCAAACTACTATGGGCGGTACTTTGTACTTGTACCTGATGTAATGGCAGATGATGTAAAGCAGAACTCTCAAGCCAACCGTGCTAAAGAGTATGCGGAATACGTAGCTTTTGAAGAGCACTTTATTACCGAGGGTATGTGGGCAACCATCTATTCCGGTATTAGTGCGGTAAATGCAATTATCAATGCACCTAAGCCAGACATTGCGGCATCGCTTGATGACGAATACAACCAACTTATTGGTGAGGCTCATGCCTTAAGAGGTCAGATGTACTTTGACTTAGTTCGTTTATACGGTCAGCATTATACCTATACAACCGACGCAAGTCATTTAGGTGTACCGATTGTACTTGAAACGGATGAAGAGAGTGAGCCTGTACGTAATACGGTTGCAGAAGTGTACAATCAAGTGATTAGCGACTTGACCACTTCGATTGGCTTAATGCAACCAACAACAAGAAATGGTAACACTGCTACTCTTTCTTCATGGGCTGCTAAAGCATTATTAGCTCGTGTATATCTTTATCAAGAAGATTGGGCAAATGCAGAAGCAATGGCTGATGACGTAATTGAGAACGGACCATACCAGCTTGTAAGTAATGCAAACTATGTGGCTTCTTGGAGCGATGATTTTGACGCAGAATCTATCTTTGAGATTTCAATGACAGAATCGGATAACCGTGGCTCGGATGCCTTAGGTAGAATGTACATCGAAAGTGGATATGGTGATTACCTTCCATCTGACGATCTATATTCTCTAATCCCAGCTGGAGATGTTCGTCAGCAATTGTTTATTGTTGATGGAAACTTATCTGGTGATTATGCGCCATTCCGCCTCAACAAATATCCAAGCACAACAGGTTTAGATAACACGATCGTAATTCGTTTATCAGAGCTGTACTTGATTCGTGCAGAAGCAGCAGCTATGCAAGCGGATACCAATCCATCTAAGAATGCCATTGCTCAAAGTGATGTGACGACTATTCGCCAACGTGGTGAGCCAGGTCAAGCACCGGTGGTAGCTACAGGTCAGGCATTAAGAGATGAGATTGCTCTTGAGCGTAGAATCGAGCTAGCATACGAAGGTCAAAGACTTTGGGACTTAATGCGTAAAAAGCAGGATATGGTTCGTACTCAGTGTACGTCTACTATACCAGCCGCTTGTAGCGTATCATACCCAAATGATCGATTTGTACTTCCAATTCCAGCTAACGAGCAGGATGCAAATCCGAATATTCAACCAAACCCTGGATACTAATCCAATTGGTTAAATAGTAATTAAAGAAAAAGCCCAGTAGCAATACTGGGCTTTTTTTATGGTACATATTTTATGTGCTGTTATGCTAGTTCATCGATTCAAGTACACGCTTTACTATTCCATCCATCGCAGAGGTTTTAATCCATCGCGCTACAATCACTAAATCATTTTCTTGGTCTACATAAACCATGTTAGTGCCTGATCCTAAATGAAAGAAGGAGTTTTCTGGAGCACT
Organism: Balneola vulgaris DSM 17893; assembly: GCF_000375465.1. Classification (NCBI taxonomy): domain Bacteria; kingdom Pseudomonadati; phylum Balneolota; class Balneolia; order Balneolales; family Balneolaceae; genus Balneola; species Balneola vulgaris. The sequence continues at coordinate 69,654 of NZ_AQXH01000006.1, read as the reverse complement.
TGGTAAGCGTTTTTTGTCGGTATTTAAAAACCAATTCATAAAGCCATAATCAGTTTGGGCTTCAGTAGGCGTTTGGGCCATTTTATTCCAAGCTTCCGACACAAGTTGTTCACCCTTCCAGTTTCCATTGTGTAGTGTAAGTAAGCCGAACCGAGCTTGATCTCGTGCAGAGATAAACATGCCTCCACCCCAATGGCCTCCACCGCTAACAGCTTGCATTTGTTGTCCATCAATTACAACCCATGAGTTTTCATAACCTTGCCATCTCCATGTAGGGGATGCTCCAATCTTATCCATGATAGTTTCCCTCAATACCTTTGGAAGCGGCTCTCTAAGCACGTTCATAGCAGCCAATGCTAATAAGTTTACACGAACATCATTGTACTCATATACCGAGCCAGGTTCATGGCGTTCTCTAGTTGTCCAAGTAGTTCGGTCTCGGTCTGGTCTGTCGGCCCAATCGGGTTTACCCCAAAGCGTTCCTTGCCAGTCGCTAGTTTGGCGAAGTAAATGGTTCCAAGTAATCTTGCTGTTGTGTTCTCCAGCAAATAAGTCCAACACTTTTGGGGAGCCATAGTGGTCAGCATGGTTTCGATTATCATCCCAAGTCATGGGTAAAACAGGAGCCATATAAGGCCCTACTTTGTCGTTTACATCCCGAATAAGGCCGCGATCATAGGCAATACCAACGTTGTAAGTAAGGAAACTTTTGGTAACACTGTGGGTCATATCTACTCTAAATGGTTCTCCCCATTCAGCTATGATATATCCATCTTTGATGATGATTCCTGTTTGAGGTCCTCGGTCTTTAAATGGTCCGATACCGTATCCAAATGGCTCACGGCCAAAAGTACCATAATGGTTCTCTTCCATACTTCGTGGGTTGGTACTTTCATTGTCTTTAGCGAACTGAATAGCTTCTTGAATTTTGGATGCATTCAATCCTAATTCAGCCGGAGACTTTTTCTCCCAGTCGCCCCATTTCCCTGGAAAATAATTCTGGGCTTGAACCGAGGTCGAAATAATGAAAAGCACTACGAGGCTTTTAAATAGACGTAATTTCATAGTAACATTGTGTAGTTAGCGTGTTTTTTTAAATAGATAAATGAGGGTGTAATTATAGAGCGAAGAGTTACACCAAGTGAAGCTATAATACTGCAAGCGCGGCAATTATGGTAATCGAGCCTGCAGTGCTACAGTTTAATCCGAAGCATTTCTTCAGCTACACGATACCCTTTGTTGATCACCTTTTGCTTTTGAGGGGTATTCAACAAAAGTGGGTTGGTATGATTAAAGTGAATAAACATCACTTTTTCGCGCTCTGAATCAGGAAGTGCATCAAATAGATCCATGCTTTCAACAACGAACGGATGAGGAATCTCACTCATATTTCGATTTGGGAGTTCATCGCCATCGTAAAACGTAGCGTCCACTAAAGCGAGGTCCACCTTATTTATCTCTTCAGCAATTGAGCGCTCCCATTTTTCCCATTTGTCGATATCGGGGATAAAGAGCACGTTCTTGTGGGGAGTTGAAATAGTATAACCCACGGTTTCTGAGAATTCATCTCTGTGGGGAACTCGAAATGGAGTAACCAAAATATTAGGGGTTAGTTGAACAGCACTATCCGCAATAATTGGATGGAGCTGTATGTTTCCTAGTTCCACTAGCTGGCTCCACGGACCATTATTGCTTAGGTAGTTCCCCATTTGTGGCATAGCATATACAGGTACTCCTTGCCCTCCCATAGCTTCTCGGCCTAAATGCATAAGCCCAGTGTAATGTCCGATATGAGCATGCGTTAGAAAAAGACCTGAGAGTTCAGCTTTGGGAGCCATGCCCTGTAGGTTGTGCAGTTGAGTTGGGAAATCCGGAGTAGCTTCAAAAATCCAAGTCTGATTGGTGTCATGATCAATAAGCCCAAGACTCACTACATGTCTTTTTTCTACAGAGCCCTCCCAATATTTTTCACACTGCTCTTTCACGCAACCGGCTTGAGGAAATCCTGCATCTTGGGCAACACCCAGAATTACAAGCTCTACTCCATTTGTAGGGGAAGTTGGTTGGATGGGTTCATTTTGGCTACAACCAATAAGTAAAAATAGTGAGAGGAGGAATGTGATTTTCTGCATGTTCAAAAAACGGGAATTGCAGGCAATAAAAAAAGCCTCGCTTCAATTGAAACGAGGCTTTGGGAGAGAGGGAGATATTAGGCTCATTGAGTGCCGTAAAAACGCTCTTTCACAATATGACCGTCTTCCCATTGTTGGGTGGCCACTTGTTGAATTTGCATTCTATCACCGCCTTTAAATGTCACGTCCATTACACATTCAACGGCAGTAGTAGCATCGTCTTCGTTTGAGTTGATAGCTTTTATATCAAGGCCATGAAACTCTTCCACACTTGAGAAAAATTCAATCTCACGCTCGCGATTAGCATCTTTACCTTCAACTTTAGTGCCGTCTTCTAAAATCATGTCGCAGTTAGAATGGTAGTACTTTTCAAAAGCATCCATTGCCTTACCCTGTCCGATGTGTGTATAAATATCTTGTATTCTTTCTAAATAGCTCATTACTAAAATTAGTTTAATGTTAAACGATTGTTCGTTTATATAACTTGATTAGAGTAGCTATCGTTCAGAATAAAATGGAGCTATTTAGTTTGGTTAGCTGCGTTCTAACATGCGCTCTAAAGAAAGAACGGCATAATTGGCAACTTCATCAGGAACTTTGATTTGATTCACCACTTCGCCTTCTTCCAACTTTTCTAAACTCCAAAGCAGATGAGCTAGATCAATGCGATTCATGGTTAAGCAGGGGCACATAAACGGGTTTAGAGATTCAATCTCTTTATCCGGATGTTCGCTGGCTAAACGGTTAACTAAGTTCATTTCAGTACCAATAGCCCACTTTGAACCGGGTTCTGCAGCTTCAAGCATCTCAATGATGTAATTAGTTGAGCCGGCATAATCGGAAGCTTGTACTACATCATACGTACATTCTGGATGTACAATGATTTTCGTTTCAGGCTTATTTTTTCGAAGGTTTTCAATATGATTAATATTGAATTTTTCGTGAACGGAGCAGTGCCCTTTCCAAAGAATTACTTTTACATCCTCGAAATTACCCGTGTATTCGAAGCTATTGGTGAGAGGGGCGTAAACAGCCATTTCGTGTAGCTGTACACCAATATCAAAAGCAGTGTTACGGCCTAAATGTTGGTCGGGTAAAAATAAAATGCGCTCATTTTGAGTGAAGGCCCATTCAAGCATTTTCTTCGCATTACCTGAGGTCACGCAAGCACCACCGTGTTTGCCTACAAATGATTTGATGGCGGCGGTACTATTCACATAAGTAAGAGGAAGAATGGTATCTCCCCAAATCTCCTGCATTTTGGTCCAACCACGTTCCGTTTGCTCAATATCTGCCATGTCGGCCATAGAGCAACCCGCACGCATATCAGGTAAGATAACTTTTTGATCGGGGCGAGTAAGCATATCAGCGGTTTCGGCCATGAAGTGAACCCCGCAAAAAGCGATAAATTCTGCCTTATCCATTGAAGCACAAATCTGAGCCAGCTTTAATGAGTCGCCACGAGCATCCGCAAATTGAATGACTTCGTCTTTCTGATAATGATGCCCTGGAAGGAACAATCGATCACCAAACTTCTCTTTGATTTCACGAATTCGTGCTTCCATTTCTTGGGTAGAAAGTTCGCTATACCGTTTTGGTAATGAAACTTCCGATTCAATCTCTAAAATGTCTAAAACATCCATGGGGATCTATTTGGTGATCAAATTAAAACTTATATCTAATGCTTTTACCGAATGGGTAAGCCACCCTAGTGAAATTACGTTTGCTCCGCATCCGTTGTAAGATGCGATATTATCCGGGGTAATTCCTCCTGATACTTCGATGGTAATCGAATCAGGTATCAATTGTGCTAATTCTTTTACTTCTGATGGAGTTCGATTGTCGAGCATGATTACATCAGCCTGTGCTTCAACCGCTTCCAGTACCTGATCAATGCGCTCAGTCTCAACTTCAATTTTCACCATATGCCCAATGTTCGAACGAACTAACTCAATTGCTTTGGTGATACTGCCAGCTGCTTTGATGTGGTTATCTTTAATCATAACGCCATCATCTAAACGGAAGCGATGGTTTTGTCCGCCCCCACATTTTACGGCATACTTTTGTACTGCTCGGAGCCCCGGAAGTGTTTTTCGAGTGTCGGTAACTTTAATGCTTTCATCGTCCAACAACTTCACAACTTCGGCTGTTGAAGTAGCAATTCCACTTAAATGTTGAGTGATATTCAGAATTACACGTTCGGCACTAAGAAGAGTAGAAACGGTGCCTTCAACTTCCGCAATTACTTCGCCTTGTTTAACGTGGTCTCCATCCGATTTTAATAGATGAACCTTGGTGTGTTCATCGAAAAATTGATAGGCAATATTTAATGCATCTAAGCCTGCTAAAACACCCTCAGCTTTTGCAGAAAAAGTACCTTTGGCTTTCTGTGCAGGAGTGAAAATAGAGGTAGATGTAAGGTCGCCCATGCCAAGGTCTTCTTGAAGCGCACGAGCTATAATTTCTTTCAGGTGAATCGTTATCATGGCTATAAAAGCCCTAATATTTTGGCTATTTTAAAGACCGTAAAGATACACGATTTCTTATAAAAGAACGATTAATGATTTATCTCGACCATGCGGCTACAACACCTATAAGTAAAACAGCTTTAGAGGTGTATGTAAACGTTTCTCAACATTATTTTGGTAACCCAAGTAGTTTACATGATATCGGTTCAGAAGCTAAGCAGATTTTAGATGCTAGCCGTAAAACCATTGCTAATTTGCTGCATTGTGAATCAGATGAGATCTATTTCACAGGTTCGGGTACAGAAGCCAATCAATTGGCCATTCAGTCGCTATTGAGTTCTGTGCAGGTTGAAAATCCTCATGTTATAATTTCAAATACGGAACATTCATCGGTTCGAAACTTTGTGAATTCGCTAAAAGATAAAGGCTATGAGGTCTCTGAAGTAGCCGTTGATGAGCATGGGCTGGTATCTATTGAATCGATAAAAGAACTGATTACCGAACAAACTGTTTTGGTATCAATACAGCATGCTAATTCTGAAACAGGAGTGATTCAACATGTAGAAGAAATTGGGATGTTTCTGACAGAAAAAGGCATTTTATTCCATTCTGATTGTGTTCAAACCTTCTGCAAAATAGGAGTTGAAGCCGAATGGGTGGATGCGTTGTCGGTTTCGTCGCATAAAGTGTACGGCCCAAAAGGGGTGGGTGCTTTTTTCTTGTCTAAAAAGCATACTGCTAATCCATCTATAAAGAATACCACTCAAGAAAAAGGACTTCGAGCGGGAACTGAAAATGTCCCTGCTGTGGCGGCATTTGCGGCCGCATCAAAGCAATTGTTTGGGCAACGAAACGAAGAGTTCATCAAGTACACGGATCTAAGACAGCGACTTTTGGAGGGACTAACAAAAGCAGGGATTTCATTCACAGATGAAGGAAAGAATGATCAAAAATTACCGCACATACTTGGCTTGCGCTTTCGTGGTATTGAGGGGCAATACTTGATGCTAGAATGTAGCCAAGCGGGGTTAGCCCTTTCAACGGGTAGTGCCTGTAAAGTAGGCGAAGATGCTCCTAATCAAACAATGAAGGCATTTGGGAGGTCAGACGATGAAGCACGAGAGTTCATTCGGATCTCATTGGGAAAAGAAAACTCGCCCGAACAAATTCCTGTGATAATTGAAAAAATAGCTACTATCTTGGAACGACATTTTGCGAAAGTAAAATTTTGAATGGAGTAAACCGTTAGTGCTCCACAACAATAAATAGGTTATCTACATGAAAAGAGGATTATTTTTAACTTTGCTGTTCAGCGTACTGTTAGTGGGAACTACATTCGCTCAAGATTCAGAGCCCAAACTCACCATCGTAAAATTTAGTGACTACCAATGCCCAGCTTGTAAATATTACAAAGGCATTATCGAGTTGGCAAAACAAGATTTTGGCGACGATATCAAAGTGGTATACAAAAACTTCCCACTTAGAATGCACCAGTTTGCTGAGTTAGCAGCAAGAGCGGCTGAAGCTGCAAAGAAACAAGGCAAGTTCGATGAAATGCACGAGATGATTTTTACAGGACAAGAACAATGGAGCCGTGGAAATGCACAAGGTATATTTATAGGTTATGCTCAGCAGCTGAAACTAGACATGGAGATGTTTAAGCAAGACCTGAATTCCGCACAAATGAACCGTATTGTTTTAGCGGATAAAAGAGAAGGTATTTCATTAGGCGTGAATTCGACTCCTACCATTTATATTAATGGGGAAAAAATTGAACGCCTTCCAAGAACCTATGATGGCTTTAAAGCCATATTAGAAGCAAGATTGAAGTAAAAGCTATTTCAATCCAGTTGTAAAGGTTCCGGTCTTATTGGTCGGAACCTTTTTTTATAAATGGGCGAACCTTGTACGATAAAGCCTTATTTTACGCCCTCTAGAAAATTTAAGTTCTGAAAGATAAGTTATGATTTACGAGTTTTTGAAAAGAAGCCCAGAGTTTGACGAAACAGCTTTTGTGGCTCCAAGTGCAGACATCATTGGAGACGTCAAATTAGGCAAAGAAGCGAGTGTTTGGTTCAATGTAACAGTTCGAGGTGACGTAAACGCTATTCGTATCGGAGACCGAACAAATGTGCAAGACAATGTGTGCATTCACGTGATGAACCAAACTGGACCTACCCATATTGGCAATGATGTTACTATCGGGCACGGGGCAATGATTCACGGTTGTACCATCAAAGATCGAGTGCTGGTAGGAATAAACGCGATCGTTTTAGATAAAGCAGTAATTGAGGAAGATGTAATTATTGCAGCAGGTTCTTTAGTGCCTCCAGGAAAAACCCTAGAAAGCGGGTATATGTATATGGGATCACCGGCTAAGCAAGTACGTAAATTGAGTGAAGAAGAAATAGATTCTATCAAAGGGTATGCTTCTAATTATGTGAAGTACATTCGAGCGTATCAACAAAAGGATACATATGATGAAAACCCGTTTTATACCCCAGAAGACTAGCGCTGACCAATCCTATTAAGATGTCCCAAGCTGAATGAGTGGAATATATATTCACGTACCTTTTTGTAAGCAGGCTTGCTCCTACTGCGATTTCTATTTCGTAACAAGGCCGCAACAAAAAGGGAATTACGTGGAAGCCTTGATTCAGGAAATACAGTCGAAGAAAGGCTCGGTTTTCACTCAAGAAGCCGTAAACACCCTTTACTTTGGTGGAGGAACTCCCTCACTCTTGGAAGCAAGCGAAGTATCACGCATCATGGATGCTTTGGCTTCCACTTTTAAGCTACGTACAGAAGAAGTCACTTTTGAGTTAAACCCAGATGATGTAACTGCCGAATATTTAGCTGATTTAAAGAAAGTAGGGGTTAATCGAGTTAGTATGGGGGTGCAATCTTTTGATGCAAACCTGCTTCAGTTTATGAATAGAACCCATACTGCTGAAGAAGCCCTTCGTTGCATGCATCTACTCAAAGACTCTGGCATTGATGTGTATTCGGTAGATTTGATTTATGGGAATCCGGGCCAGACTGTTGAGATGCTGGAAGCAGATTTAGAGCAACTGAAGCAATTCGACCCACCTCATATTTCGGCATACTCGCTTACCATTGAGCCAAATACACGCCTAGGAAAACAAGTTGCATTAGGTCGATTATTACCTCAAGAAGATGAACAAGTAGAAAAGCATTTCGAGTTGGTGGAAAAGGCATTATCTGAAATGGGCATTCATCGATACGAGGTAAGTAACTTCGGGAAAAAAGGTTCAGAAGCGCGGCATAATTCTAATTACTGGGAGCATGAAAATTACCTCGGCTTGGGACCAGGCGCGCATTCTTTTTGGTGGGATACTGATGGGAGGTCGGCAAAGCGTTGGAGTAATGAAGCAGATTTAAAAAAGTACCTAGAACAAGACTTTAAGACTCGACCGGTTGATGGGGAAGAAATGAACCTCAAAGAACTTGCTGAAGAGCGAATTATGCTAGGGCTTCGTACCATTAAAGGGGTGCAACTAGAGGAGCTAATAGTGCACTACGAGTATTCCTTGTCGGAAGCTCAAAGCCAATATTTAGAGCGTATGCAAAAAGAAGGGAAAGCAGTGCTGGGCAAAAATATTCGACTCACATCTAAAGGGCTTAGAATTGCTGATGCAATTACCTTAGATTTGCTAACTGTTAAGTAAAATAATCCCAACTTTTGAAATGATATCTTTAAAAGTTGGGAAATACTTACTAGTTTAGGCGCTTGGGTTTAGGTATTATTGAGGTATTAAAAATAAGTCTTTACCCGTTATGGAGTTGCTAAATTGAAAATATTCAGAGAGTATCTGGGATTTACAGAGTGAAACAAAGCTTAAGACCATTTTTACAAGATATTATTGACTATGCCGGTTTATATCCACCTGCATCGTTATCGTTAAAGGATGCATTTAGTCAATATCTTGAACATCGACAAAGTGAAGAATCTTGGATGCTTTCAAGCTTTGTATTAGGCGCGCAAAAGCTAAATGAATTAGCACCTATTCTAAACGAAAGCTCGTCGTTAAAAACTCCCGTTTCACTTTCTATTGTTGGGGCTGCTACCTCCGATTTAGGTGAGTTTAAAACCACGATTTCTGATACGGTAAAGGAAATAGCGAGCTTATATAAGAAAGCCCCTTCAAAGATTAGAGCAACGGCCTTAGAGGTGAAATTACCGGTAGATGCTCTTTACTCAGAAACACAACTTGAGCTGATTCAAGCAATCGACTATGTGGTGAAAATTATGAGTAAGTCACCTGCTCTACCACATCGTGTATATTTCGAAATTCCTGGTTTCGATTTTGATGCCAAACTAGCGGAAAAGGTTATTAAAGTAATTGCCGCTCATAACATCAAAATTCAGGAACAAGAACTGCCACATTATATATTCTCTGGCTTTAAAATACGTTGTGGCGGCGTAGAAGCTTATCAATTTCCGCGTTCTAGTTATTTGGCCAAAGTAATAATGGATGCTAGAGATCAAAACTTACCCGTTAAATTTACGGCTGGTCTCCATCATCCTATCAGACACTTCAATGAATCTGTGGATACAAAAATGCATGGATTTATCAATGTATTTGGGGGTTCGATCTTGAGTTATACTCAAGACCTCTCGGAAAAAGAGCTCATGGATATCTTGAATGAAGAAGACCCCAAAGCCTTCCATTTTACCGATTCTTATTTTAGTTGGAGAGATCTAGCGGCTCCAAATCTCGAAGTAAAAATGCTCCGTATGCTGGCTGTAATTTCCTATGGAAGTTGCAGTTTCGAAGAGCCTATTGAAGACCTAAAGGCTCTGAAACTTATTTAATCAAGGTCATTTTATTGTACAGCGTGCCTTCTTCGGTTACCAAACGGTATAAGTACACACCCGATGCTAGATTGTAAGCATCAAAAGGAATTTGATAAGCCCCCGCTTCAATATTACCGTCCAATAACACGGCGATAAGCCTTCCGGTGTAGTCATATATACTCAATCTCACTTTCTGGTCTCTGGGTATATCAACAGGGATGGTTGTTGACGGGTTGAACGGGTTCGGATAATTTTGCGCAAGCCCTATTTCTTTTGGGATATCAGATGTAAATCGGTATCGATACGCAATGTCTTGCTCAGCATGGCTGTTTGTGATGGACACAAATATAGACTCGACTTCTTTCCAAGGAATACTTGTGGTAAAAGTTGTAGTGCCCGATTCATTGGCCTCACCAATAAACTGGGTTGATGTTCCATTGTTCAAATAAACAATGAATGCAGTCTCAATATTTGGCATGGTGTAAGTAGTTTGAATAACTACATCGCCATTTCGCTCATCGGCTAAATCAATTTCATAAAAATGAGCGGATAAACTACCAAGTGAATTCGCAGAAGATAATGTGTCGTTTAGTTGAGTGAGTCGGCTCCGAATTCTGGCTTCGGGGTAAGCTAAGCGTTCGTCGAAACCAAACGAGGGTACACTGTTTGCCCCGGCACCTAGATGCCATAGATAAAGCTCACTTAAACTCTGATTATAGGATAAAGAGCGACTTTCAAGTTCTTGCTCCACAGCCGTTAATAAGGGGACTTCGAATAAGCTAGTTTCAATGCGATTCCAAGCGGCAGGCCAAAAGTCAGTTCCGTATTTTTCTTCAAAGTATAAAGCCCATGTTACATCTTCATAGGAACCAGGTGCAATGGTTACTGCAGAGTTACTAAAAATAGTACTGCCAAATCCGTCTAAGTAATTATAGTAGTCATTAACAGGATCATACACGGTTTCTTCAACAAGCGTAGCATCCATTTCTGCCCATCGATCCGAATCACCATTCCAATTGTTTTGAACATATTGAATAGCGTGTTTAAACTCATGCGCCATGGTTACTTTGATAGCCCCAGCCTGGATACCATCAGGATCATCATTGTCGGGAAAACCAACAAAATCGTTTTCTAGAACTATATAAGTACTTGGCCCAACCGGGTTATTGGATGGTGCGGTAAATCCATAAAACCCCAAATCTCTAAAGGATACTTCGTACCTAAAGCCAATGGGTATTGGGTCTGCATAACCCAGCCTTTGTACCAAGTGGCGGTAGGAAGAATCAGCGGCTTCGCCAACGGCTTCAACATAATCGGGTACGCCTGAGAAATCATCATCAGCTAAGGGAACAGCATTTACCCCGGTGGTGTCGTAGGATATTTCAAATTTATCAGACGGGGTGATGTACACTTTTGTGGGTGAGCGCCTTTTCTGATCCATTGAAAATGGTGCGGGTTCAGAAATGCCTAATTTATGTTTTGAATAGAATGCGGTTAAGGGAGTAGCACACTTATGAAGTGAGCCGTCTTCAAAGACATCCACTAGCTGTTGATATGCTGTGTTGGAATTGAGTTTGCCTTTCTGATGGTTGGCCAAAATACTGCGAATATCATGTGAATGGCCATGTTGAGCTTTTATATCAGCTACCGTAAAGCACAGTAAAAATATACTGAGTAATGAGAATAGTGATGAAAGCCGCATAGTAGAACTGTACATTATTTAATAAGGATATTTCGTAAATTTGCCCCCTACAAGAAAACTGACTAGCAAAGATAATAGTATCAGCTAAAATCATTTGAAGATAAGATGTACGAAGTCATCCTATATTACAATTTTTCTCCAGTAAGCGAACCAGAAAAATTTGCCAAGCAGCACAAAAAATTCTGTAAAGAACTTGGACTCAAAGGAAGAATTTATGTTTCCTCAGAGGGTATAAATGGTACCGCAGGTGGCACAAAGGAACAAATACAGCAGTATAAAGATCATCTTCGTTCCCTCCCTGGTTTTGAAGACACAGAATTTAAAAGTGACGAAGCCGATTATATTCCTTTTGCCAAATTGATTTGCAAAGTAAGGGAAGAAATCGTGGCCCTTCATGTAGATGGGGTAGATCCTAAAGAGGGTGGAAATCACTTATCTCCCGCAGAGTGGAGAAACGTAATGGAGTCGGGCGAGGATTACGTAATGATTGATGTGCGTAACAATTATGAGTCTAAGATTGGGCACTTTAAGGGAGCACTCAAACCCGACTTAGAAAACTTCTATGATTTCCCACAATGGTTAGATGAAGCAAATATCCCCAAAGACAAAAAAGTACTGATGTACTGCACAGGCGGAATCCGGTGTGAAAAGTTTTCGGTACTCATGAAGGATAAGGGCTGGGATGATGTGAATCAGCTTCATGGGGGAATTCTAAACTATGCCAAAGAGGAAGAAGGAGCACATTTTGAAGGTAAATGTTTTGTGTTCGACGATCGCTTAGTGGTTCCCGTGAACCCAAAAGATTTAGCCCCAATTGCACATTGTGAAATCACAGGTAAGCCAGCAGATACCTATGTAAACTGTGCAAATATGGAATGTAATAAGCTTTTTGTGTGCTCTGAAGAAGGTGCTTTTCAAATGGAAGGGTGTTGTAGTGAAGAGTGTATGAAAAGTGAATATCGCCGTCCGTTTGATCCTGAGAATGCATTCAGGCCATTCCGCAAGTGGTATAACTATTTCGGTGAAGACTTTAAGGCCCGTAATGAAGCATCAGCAGCTACCCCTTCAAAGTCGTAATGTTCGGATAGTTCCACCCTATCCAATTACTCATCAATTTAAAGTTCAAGATGAATTTGTAGGGCAGAGTCTGCTCAATATGATGTGTACTCGCTTCCCTTTTCATGCAAAAGAGGAATGGCTGCGACGTATACAAAATGGACGGGTAGGAATTAACGGCCAGAGTGTAGCTACCTCCTATCAACTTCTTAAATCAGACTTGGTGTATCACCACAACCCAAAAGTGGTAGAACCATCGGTTCCAGATGAAGTTAAAATTCTGAAAGAAACCGACGATTGGTTGGCGGTATATAAGCCCGCACCCTTGTCGATGCATCCCGGAGGTCGGTTCAATAAAAATACCCTTACAGCGATTTTGGAAGATATGGGGTATGAGAAACTGCGAATTATCCACCGGCTAGATGCGGTAACTTCTGGCATCGTTTTATTCGCGAAGAACAAAGAGTTTGCCCGCCGTGGGATGGAAGCGTTTACGGCATCCAAGGTTCAAAAAATATATTACGCAAAAGTACATGGGGTGCCCGTGGAAAAAAGCCGGACGATAAATAGCTCGATACGTAGGAAAAATGGTTTCGTGTTCGAAAGTGGCGATAACCTGCTAAACGCGAAAAAAGCGGAAACCCATTTTGAAGTAGCTATCAAAGGAAGTGAACATTGTGTGATTAAATGCTTTCCCAAAACAGGAAGAACCCACCAAATAAGGCTACACCTTGAAGAATGGGGGTATCCTATCATCGACGACCCTATTTATGGTCCCAATGGCGACACTACCAGCAAACGCACTCAGAATAGAAGCATTAGTTTAGTAAGTGCAGGGCTTTCAATACCGCATTTAAATATTGAGCTAGCTGTAGAGAACCCGTTTAGCTGTTAAAGAAAGCTCGGGCAATGGCCGCAAACTGCTTAGGCTTATCTAGGAATGCATAATGGCCAGCATCCTCAATTACCACTAGCGCTGCTTTTTCAATCCCGGCTTCAATGCGTTCGCCTTGGTAAACCGGAGTCGCGTCGTCGTTTCTTCCCCATATAAGAAGTACCTCATGGGGGATGGAAGGCAGACAAGATTCTAGATATTCAGTAACCGACTTTACAAAAGTGCCTCTCATAACGCCCGACAGTCCACTGTATTCGCTGGAACCGAGTTTCTTCCAAAGTGAAGTTTCACGAAGCTTAGAAAGACCTTGTTCTTGTAGCTTCGTTGGTAGAATTAAAAAGGGAGCCTTGAGTGTTTTAGCTAAATACTTTTTGAAATAAAATTTAGCGGATCGCTTTGGCTTCATACCCGCACCACCCGTAATCAATACTTTCTCAATACGAGAAGTGGCAAATGGTCGGCTACAAAGCTTTAGTGTAATTCGCCCTCCAAATGAGTGAACAAGTAGATCAACGGGTTCAGAAAAGTGTTCTTCAATAAAAGCCTGAATAGCATTGGTATAATCGTCGATACTCCATGCCTCTGGGGGCTCAGGGGTGTCTCCAAAGCCCGGTAAGTCTAACACATAAGAACGGCGTATATCAGCTAATTGTGTGGCTATTGGCATCATCACTCTTTTACTACTACCCCACCCATGCAAGATAACAAGGGGCTTGCCCTCGCCTACTACTTGGTAGCTAAGGGCTAAATTCTGATAATTAAAAGTGTGTAATTCGCTCATGTTGGGGTGTTCAAGTTCCTAGAAAGAGTTGACATACAAAGATTTTGTTCCCTTATTGCTTCAGTCAATGGAGTTAGCATGAAGAAACTTAAAAGAAACTGGTTCTTCTGGGTCGATAAGTTACAGATTACAAGAAAAGAACGAATATCTATTTCTATAATATTCTTCTTAATTGTAATACTTACCGCCATGAATCTATTTGTTGAACAAAAGCAGATAGAAAATACGCAGCATTATGCCATATTAAAGCAAGAGTTTGATGAGCGCACTAAGGCAATGAAGGCAAGAGAAGAAGCGCTCGCTCAAAAATACGACGGCATTGAAACGGAGATAGATAACAAGAATGAGGATGCTAATTCGCCTAAGGTACTTAGCGTCGTAAACGTAAATACAGCGGGTTTGTCGGAACTTCTAAAACTAGATGGAATTGGAAGTATTTATGCACAAAGAATTATAGATTATAGAACTGAAAACGGTCCGTTTCAATCTGTGGAAGAGTTATTACACATTAAAGGAATTGGTAAAAAGCGTCTTGAACAGATACGACCATTCATCACATTGTAGCCAAGTTTAGATTATGCCAAATATTTTATGGGTAGACGACCAAATTGATGAGCTGAAATCGCACATCATTTTTCTAGAAAAGAAAGGATATACCATTGAACCCGTTTCGAATGGGGAAGATGCCATTAGCATAATCAAGGAACGAACGTTTGATATGGTGTTCTTAGATGAGCAGATGCCGGGTATGGATGGCATCGAGACTCTCGAGCATATCAAAAATATTAACCCGCTTATTCCAGTAGTGATGATCACCAAGAGTGAAGAAGAGTCTATCATGGAAGATGCGATTGGGGGCAAAATCTCAGATTACCTGATTAAGCCGGTTAACCCGAACCAGATTTTATTAACTACCAAACGATTATTAGAGCGTTCGAGGCTACAGAACGAGAAGTCTGCCCAAAGTTATCTAAGACAATTTGGAGAGTTGAGTTCTAGAATTCATCCCAGAACAAGTTGGGCGGAATGGATTGAGATCTATAAAGAGCTTTCGAAGTGGAGTATGGATCTGCAGTCGGGCGATGAAAATTTAACACAGGTGTTGAAGGATCAGCTTCAGGAGGCCAACAAAGAGTTCGGTAAATTTATTGAGAATGAATACCGCAGTTGGGTACAAGGAGAAGAAGGAGCACCCACCCTATCACCTGAAATTATTTCGAAGTACGTAAAACCTCATCTTGATCGGGGCGAAAAGACTATGTTCTTCATCATTGATTGTATGAGGTACGATCAGTGGCTTACTTTTGAGGCCGTGCTTTCCGAGTTTTATACCATCGAAACAGATATGTATTACTCTATTCTGCCTACGGCAACACCCTATTCAAGAAACGCGATATTTGCTGGATTATATCCATCTGAAATTGAGCGCATGTACCCAAGTTTGTGGCAACAGGGCCAAGATGAGACTTCATTAAACAGGCATGAAGAGGAGCTCCTAAAGCGACAATTGCAGCGTTCTCATTTGGATATAAATTTCCGTTATGAAAAAATCCTGAATGCAGATGATGGCAAAAAAGTGGCAGATAAAATTCACAACTACAGCCAATCAAAGTTCGCAGCTTTTGTGTACAACTTTGTAGATACACTGGTGCATTCTCGTTCTGATTCGGCCGTAATTAAAGAGTTGGCTCCCGATGAAAATGCCTTTCGCTCTATCACAGAAGCTTGGTTTATGCATTCTAACCTACTTCAAATGTTTAAGACTTTAGCCGAAGAAGATGTAACTGTAGTGGTAA
Organism: Balneola vulgaris DSM 17893; assembly: GCF_000375465.1. NCBI lineage: Bacteria > Pseudomonadati > Balneolota > Balneolia > Balneolales > Balneolaceae > Balneola > Balneola vulgaris. The sequence continues at coordinate 54,005 of NZ_AQXH01000006.1, read as the reverse complement.
CAACAGATCATGGTTCAGTACGGTCGCTTCGTGATACAAAGGTGTATGGCGATAAAGACACAGCTACCAATTTGAGATATAAATTTGGTAGAAACTTAAAAGCGGATGAACGCGGCGCAGTACTTTTTATGGATAAGCCATCCGATTTTATGTTGCCTGAAGTGGCAAAAGTGAACAACTATATTATTGCTAAAGAGGATTATTATTTTGTGTACCCAACCAACTATAATAAATTCCAAAATCGCTTCAGAGATACCTTCCAACATGGCGGCGCTTCAATGGAAGAAATGATTTTACCTGTAGCAACCTTAAAGCCGAAATCGTAGAGTAATTCATGAAGATTGAGAGTAAGTCGGTAGAAGAAACTCTGCAAGCAGGTCGTACTTTTGCAGCCACCTTAAAACAAGGAGATGTAGTATGCCTTGAGGGTGACTTAGGAGCCGGAAAAACACATTTTGTGAAAGGGATGGCTTCCACTTTCGGTATTGATGAAGCCACCGTTAGCTCACCTACCTTCACCCTGATCAATGAATACAAAGGAGGTACTTTGCCTCTGTATCACTTTGATGCGTATAGATTAAAGTCGGAGCAAGAAGCTCTTGAAATTGGCACGGAAGAATATTTATATGGAGACGGCGTTTCGGTGATTGAATGGCCATCAAAAATTTCTGGTTTACTCCCTGAAGATGCCATTCGTGTGGAAATAACCCACCAAGGTGATAACTCAAGAACTATTCATATATTAGGCGACTAGATTTTTTAGACTATGTCCTCGTTAAAAAAGAGAAGACTTTCATATCGGCTAGATTTACTCCCCGTGATATTGCCCTTTCACCGAAGAGCAAAGAACGACCTTAAAATGGGAGACCTCGTGTATTACGGCCCAAGCCCTGAGTATTACGGTATTGGCGAAGTGGTACAAGTTGAGGAGAAAGTGTGTGTGGTCGATTTTCGAGGCACGGGTCTAATGGGTATTCATAAAGACGAACTACTAGCCAGCTACCTCATCCCAATTCATAAGCTGAATCTCTCAAGAGTACTAAAATCTAGATAGTGTAATTCGTTCTTGGTAAGGGGTGTAAATAATGCTAATCTTGGCCCTTTAGCTCTCAAATACTACATATGGAATATATCATTGATGGCATCATTCAAGGCGTGATGCAAACTACCTTATTAGAATGGACAGCTGTGATTTTCGGGATTGCAAGCGTGGTATGTTCAATGCGAGAAAATATATGGGTATACCCAACAGGCATCGTAAGTGTAGTTATCTATGTGTATTTAGCTTTTCAGTATAAATTATATGCCGATATGGGAGTTAATGCCTACTACTTCATTATGAGTTTGTATGGGTGGTATTACTGGACTAACACCGATTCAGCTAAAAGAGATCAGGTGCCCATTACCTTAAATTCTATGCGCGAGCATGGCTATACCCTGCTTTTACTACTCACAAGTTTTAGCCTATTAGCCGCTGTACTTATCAACTTTACAGACAGCGATGTTCCCTATTGGGATGCCTCTACAACTTCATTCGCAATTGTTGGCATGTGGCTAATGGCACGCAAAAAATTAGAAAACTGGATTGCGTGGATCATCACAGATTTACTCTCGATCCCTCTCTATTTTTATAAAGGACTGGTGCTCACGAGCTTCCAATTTCTAGTATTCACAGTGTTAGCCACCATGGGCTACTTCGTGTGGAAGAAATCCTATGCTAAACAACAACAGTTAGCGGCTACTTAGTTTTCTTGCCCGTTCCTATGAACACACCCAGTGTGCCCTCGTCATAGCTAATGGTGACGGTTTCATCAGTAACCGTATTGGATGTGCCATCTTGAATACCCGGGATCAAATCAGTGTTGCTAAGCGGATATTGCACCCCTTCAGAGCTAAAGCTTTTGACAATGCCCGAAAGTGGGAAAAAAGATATTACAGTATTCAAAGGCAGTTGAACTGAATAAGGCGAACTAACACAGAGTGTGTCACCGTAGTCATCACGAATAATCAATGAATTAAATTTCTGGTAGTATCCCACCATTGCCGATAGGTTTTTCATCTGGTGATCTACGCGTTTCCCAAGCGCACCCAGTATCACTACATCTTTGCTGCCTTTGTCGAGGGCATATTGAAGGGCTTTCTCCAAATCATTGAAATCTTGGTCTTCAATTTCTAAAGTTTGAATACCTTCATGGTTGGTGTAATGGAAGCTGTCCAGATCTCCCAAAACAATATCAGGGGTAAAGCCATAGCCCAAAATGGCATGCCCACCACTGTCGGCGCCCACGATGAGGTTGGCGGCATTGATTTCAGATTCAATAAGAGATTTTGAGGGAGGGGTTCCTCCACATACAATTAAAGCACGCATAAGTTTTTAAGGGCAAGGATCGAAAAAAATTGACCCAAAAAGAAATGGAATTCTAGGTATAGAAAGCTATTTTTGACATCAAAAAGAAAAGATTGATGCACAAAGAATTAATTCAAAAGTTAAAGTCGCACAACAAAGTAGCTGTATTTTCTCATGTTCGACCGGATGGCGATTGCTTAGGCTCGCAGGTGGCCATGTGCTTATGGTTACAGAAAAATGGAGTTGAAGCGGTGGCTTATAATGCCGACGGCCCCTCGCAGAACCTGATGTGGCTAGCTGATATCTTTCCTATCGAGATACCTGAAGAACAAGACCTAGCTCACTTTGATGCCTTTTTAGTGGTGGATGGGAATGCACTGCATCGTTTTGGAGAGGTTGCTGAGAAGATAGAACAAACAGGTGCTCCAATTTATATGATCGATCATCATCCTCAACCAGATGATGTTTTTACTGAAATGGCTTCAGATGTGACGGCATCTTCTACGTGTGAAATAGTGCATAGAATTTATACTGAAAATGATCCTTTACAGATAGATGAGCAGTCTGCAAAAGCAATGTATGTGGGTATAGTAACTGATACGGGCTCGTTTCAATTTGATAGTGTGAAGCCCGCAACTATGATGGCAGCTAGCGATCTGCTCGACAGAGGAGGCTTCACGCCCAATGAAGTAATGGACAAAGTGTATGCCACTAAAAGTTTAAATGAGATTAAGTTGCTTGGGCTATCACTTGAGACTCTAAATTTACATGAAGACCAACAAATCGCCAGTATGTACGTTACTCAGGCGATGTTTAACGAAACTAACACAACTGCTGAAAACACCGAAGGTTTTGTAGCTTACCCCATGAGTATTGACGGAGTTAAAGCATGTATCTTTATGAGAGAGGAAGAGCATCGCATAAAACTTAGTCTGCGTTCAAGAAGTGATATTGACGTGAATGAATGGGCAAGGCAAATGAATGGTGGTGGCCATAAAAAAGCGGCTGGAGCTTCCTATCAAGGCACACTTGATGAAGCATTACAGGCGGCACTGAAAATCGGCAGAAAGCAATGGACCTAATTCGACAGTATGAAGAAGATAGCTAGTGTACTAGTATTTTGTGGATTGATAATGAACTGTGCTCAGGAGCAAAAAATAGAACCTGTTCCTGTGATAGCACCCTTAAAAGTGGAAGCCTCACCTGCTAAAAGTGTGGCTATGGTTGAAGAGCCACAAGTGGAAGAAGAAGCTCAACCAAGTACAAACGATCAAATAACCACAAGCAGGCGAAATGCAATTACCAACGCAGTTGAAAAAGCTAGTCCTGCCATTGTAAGTATCACAGTTACGGAAGTAGAAAGAGGGTATAACCGAGTGATGGATCCTTTTTTCTCGAGATTTTTTCAGATGCCAACCGAACGTGAAGTTAAAAGTATGGGTTCTGGTTTTATCATAAGCGAAGACGGTTTAGTGGTAACGAATGAACATGTTGCTAGTAGTAGTGCGCGCAAAATAATGGTGGCACTGGCAAATGGCGAAACCTATGAGGCAGAGTTACTTGGCTCTGATGAGTTGGCAGACCTTGCCTTGCTCAAAATCAAAGAGCCGAAGAAAAAAATGCCTTATATAAAGTTCAGTAATTCCGATAACGCTATGGTAGGTGAGTGGGCTATTGCCATGGGTAATCCATTTGGATTGTTTGATGATGGCAAGGCCTCGGTAACAGTGGGTGTAATAAGCGCCACTAAGCGAGACTTTAGGCCCGATCCGCAAGAACCAAGAGTTTATATTGATATGATCCAAACGGATGCGGCTATTAACCGCGGTAATTCAGGAGGGCCACTTGTGAACAGTGAAGGTGAAGTAATAGGTGTAAATACCTTTATTTATACGGGTGGCACAAGTGGAGGCTTTGTCGGATTGGGTTTCGCAATCCCTTCGAATAGGGTTAAGAAAATCATAAAGCAATTGGAAGAGTCGGGTCAAGTATCACTTGATTTTGACCCCGGAATGGAGTTTACTCCAATGACGAGTAAGCTTGTGTATCAGTATGGGTTGCCATCCATACCTGGTTTATTTGTAACTAGTGTAAATAAAAACGGACCAGCATATGATTGTGGGATCATGCCGGGAGACATCATCACAAAAATAGGAGATATTCGAGTAAGCAGTGAAATGCATGCATGGGCACTTATGCGCGAATATCAAGAGGGTGAAAAGATGAAGTTGATACTAGTACGAGGCAATAATAAATACGAAACTACAATGACCTTACGGAAGAGAGTGAAGGGTAAATAATGAGCACAAAGTATACCATTCTTGTAATAGACGATGATAAGTCGACACACTACATCGTTAAAACAATGCTAGCTAAAAGATATTCCTTAATTCACGCGTTGAATGCACAACAGGGAATCAATGTATTGTCGGAGAAAAAAGTAGACTTAGTGCTATCAGACATCCATATGCCGGGAATGTCGGGCCTAGAGTTTTTAAATGTGCTGGTGAAAGATGCCAACAAAAAGCATATCCCAGTTTTGATAATGACGAGCCTGCCTAGTGTAGAAAAGGAACAGCAAGCATTGGATTTAGGTGCACAGGATTTCTTAAAGAAAGAAATGTTTACCTATAGCCCGTTAGAAGTGCGCCATAGAATAGAAATGAAATTGGTGAGTAATCTAACGGTGCCAAATTTACCTAAGAAAGTAAGCGAAGCACAGAATGCCGTTGTAAAAGAAATGATAAGTGCAGTGGCAGAACAGGAGTTTGATAAAGTATGCCAATCCTTTTGTGAGATTTTAAAAAAGAATTTCCAATTCGATCATGTATCGTTTTGGTGGTTAAACAAAGAAGAGCCATCACTAAAAGGGGTGGCAGGTATAGAATTCCAAAACGACTACACACCGAACGACCTTTACTCTGAAAAGACCTTCCATAAGTTTGTTAAATCTCGAAAGCCCTATTACTCCAATAATGTGTTAAACGACGGTAATGGGGTAAATGCTGAATTCTCGAAAGAAAAAGATCTTGGTGTAGAAATAGGAGTTCCTATGTTTTGCATCACAGAATCTGATTTGATAAAGCATGAGATGAAAATACCCGCAAAAACTAAAATCTATGGGTACTTACTACTTAAGCGTTCATCGGTAATATCAACGAAAGAGTATTCAGTAATCTCCAAACTAGCCATTCGATGCAGTTCTATGCTGTGGAGAATTAAACAAGAAAAAGGCTAAACCAAACACGAGTTGAGGTTCATTCTAAAAAGATCACTTATTTCTTTCTTTGCATAAAACGTTCAACCCGAGCGATATGCTCTGGATGCACCCAAAGCTCTGAAAAGGGAATCACTTCGTTTTGCATACTTGCTTCTCTTGAGCCTGAATTACCCCACCCTGCGCGCTTTATGCGACTTATATAATCTCTGGAATTCTTCAATAGTGGTTCACACCATGTTACCGCTTCATCGATTAAGTTCTCATCTGAAAGTATAGCGTTCAAGAACTGTGCTCGAAGCATAGATTCAGCATTGTGGACTTCAGCCTTGCCCAGCCATTCAAGGGCTTTTGAACGGCCAACTTTTTCAATGAGGCGGGTAAGCCCACCCCATCCTGGCGTTAAGTGAAATCGGCCTTGGGTGAACCCGAACTTTGCATCAGGTTTAGATAAGATAAAATCAAAAGCGAGCATCAATTCTATTCCGCCGCCATAAGCATCACCGTTAATGAGTGCTACATTCCAAGTGGGTAGCTGTTCGATGTTCAAAAACAACTCATGCATTCTTTTCGACATCTCTACCGCTGCGTCTTGAGAGGTAATGCTGTGAAACTCCTTTAAGTCGCCCCCCGAGATAAAGCTTTGAGTGCCTTCCCCCGTTAATAAGAATATGCGAATCTCGTCATTATCCCGTATTTGATCTACGAGAGATTCAAGTTGTTCAATGACTCTAAAATTAATGGCATTTCGAGCTTCAGGCCGATTAATAGTAGCTTTAAGTATTTGAGGGGTAAGAAACTCAGTGGTGATCAAGGCTTAATATTTTGATTCTTGAATAAGCCACTTAATGTAGGCAGAATTGCCTTCTTCTTCAGCAACAGGAAGTGAAATTACACACGGGCAATCATAGCTGTGATTGCTTACCACATATTTAGTGAGTGCTTTCACTTTAGATTTATGCGTTTTAGCAATCATAACGGTCTCGTTATCCGATTCAATCTTCCCCTCCCATCGGTATATAGATTCCATGGAATCAAAGATATTTACACAGGCTGCAAGTCGGTCTTCAACTAACTTAGCACCAATGCGGCGAGCTTCCTCTTTGTTGGGAAAAGTGATGTAAACAAAATGAATATTATTATACATAGCGATTAATTTAAAAAAGCTGTCTGAAATCCCAAGAATTAAGTTTTGGCGGATTTGGTATGAAGGAAAATTAATAAAGAAAATTGCCCTTTAGGTTTGGTATTTGTTGAGAATAACTCCTATCTTTGCAAGCTCTAAATTTCGCGAGAGTGGTGGAATTGGTAGACACGCTAGATTTAGGATCTAGTGCTTTAACCGGCGTGGGGGTTCGAGTCCCCCCTCTCGTACTTTCCTTTCTTAATGAATGATATTCTGTTCATCCATTTAATAGCACACCAAAAAGCGGAGAAAAAGTGAACATTTCTGTTAAAGAGATAACCTCAGTTGATAAAGAACTCACCTTAACAGCTAATCGCGAAGACTTACAAGATACTTTCGATAAAGCCTATAAGAAATACAAGAATCAAATTGCTATGCCTGGTTTCAGACCTGGTAAAGTGCCTTTGACAGTTGTAAAAAAGAGATTCGGTAAAGAAATCGAACTCGAAGAAATAAATAACTACGTTCAGCGTGTGTACGAAAAAGATATCGTGCCAGAATACGCTCCTGTTGGCGAAACTGAGATGCTTGATCTCAAGTGGGAGAACGATGAGCTTGAAGTAGTATTCAAAATTGGTGCTAAGCCTGAGTTTGAGCTCAAAGACCTCAAGAAAATCAAAGTGAACAAAATGGTTCACGATGTAACCGACGAAGAAGTTGAAGAGGAAATCGAAAGAACTCTTGAGCGCGAAGGTACTTGGGAAGATGTAGATACTAAAGCTACAAAAGACTCAAAACTTATCGTTGACGTAATCTCTTTAGATGCAGATGGCAACCCTGTAGATGGTGAAGAAGACACAGACCAAGTGATCGATCTTCGTCAGGATGGCGCTAAAGATTTCTTAAAGTCGCTTAAAGGCAAGAAAACAGGCGATGTTGTAGACATGGAGCTTGGTGATGGCGACGAAACAGATCGCTTCCGTGTAACTATCAAGAAAGTTCAAAAGCTTGAAAAAGCTGAGATGAACGAAGAGTTCATTACTAAAAACAGCAATGGCGAAGCGAAGACGGAAGATGAATTCAAAAGCTTCCTAAAAAGCCAGATGCAAAAGTACTACGACCAATCTACAGATGATATGCTGAAGAACGAATTGGTTGAAGCACTCGTTGAAGCTCATGAAGTTGAAGTTCCAGAAGTATTCTTAGAGCAGATCTTGAATGCATATGTTGAGCAATTAAAGCAACAACAAGGTGGAAAGCTACCAGCTAACTTCGACGAAGTTGTTTACAAAGAAGAAATGCGCGAGCGTGGCTTGAATGAAGCGAAGTGGTCGTTCATTAGTCAAAAACTTCAGGAATCATTTGAAGATATCGAAATAAAACCCGAAGATATTGATGAGTTTATTTCGGCTGAAGCTGCACGTTATGGTGCTACGGCTGATCAGTTAAAACAATACTATGCTCAAAATCCTAATATGCTAGAGCAATTACGTAGCAGCATTAGAGAGAACAAAGTATTTGAAAAACTGGAAGACGAGGTTAAAATTACCGAAGTAGACAAAGAGAAATACCGTAAAATGCGGGAGAAAAAATCTAAAAAATAAAGCTGAAGAGGCTATGATAAGACAACCATTAGCAACCCAACCCATTTTTGAAGTGAATGATCCAATAGAAAGCAACCTTGTGCCTATGGTTGTAGAAACAACCAGCCGCGGTGAGCGAGCATACGATATTTACTCTAGGTTGCTAAAAGACCGCATCATCATCCTTGGTAGCCCTATCAATGATGTTGTAGCGAGTTCTATCGTAGCCCAGCTTCTATTTTTAGAATCTGAAGATCCTGAAAAGGATATCAACCTATACATTAACAGTCCTGGTGGTGTAGTATCAGCAGGTTTAGCTATCTACGATACTATGCAGCACATCAAGTGCGACGTAGCTACTACCTGCATGGGTATGGCAGCAAGTATGGGCGCTGTGCTATTAACAGCAGGTGCAGAAGGTAAAAGAAGTTGTTTGCCACACGCACGAGTGATGATTCACCAGCCATTAGGTGGTGTGCAAGGGCAAGCAAGTGATATCGAAATTGAAGCGAAGGAAATTATTCGCATCAAAAAAGAACTTTCTCAAATTATTGCTGATCACAGTGGTAATACTTTAGAAGATATCATCAAAGACTCTGACAGAAATAACTGGATGTCGGCAGCGGAAGCAAAGAAGTATGGACTAGTGGATAACGTTGTTGCACGTCCAAAATCTGGAAAATAAGTCCGATTTAATTAGATTGTAGTGTCATGAGTGATAAAGAAAAGAACAATGATATTGTAAATTGTTCATTTTGTGGGCGTTCAAGCCTCGAAGTGAACAGTATGGTTGCTGGACCTGGAGTGTATGTATGTGATAGATGCGTTGAAGATGCATCTAGTATCATCAAAAGCGATTTAGCATCGCTAGCACGCCGTAGAGATAAGCCGGAAAGCACCCAACTCAAGCCTGTAGAAATCAAGACTAAACTTGATGAGTATGTGATTGGGCAAGAGCAAGCAAAGAAGACACTATCGGTTGCCGTTTATAACCATTATAAGCGTGTTAATCACGATGGTAACGAAATTGATGATACTCAGATTGAAAAGAGTAACATCGTACTGCTTGGACCAACAGGTAGTGGTAAAACGTTACTGGCACGTACCCTTGCTAAAATTATCGATGTACCATTTACTATAGCCGATGCAACGGTTCTAACCGAAGCTGGTTATGTAGGCGAAGATGTTGAAAGCATCTTAAGCAACTTACTGCAAGCCGCAGATTACGATGTAGAACGCGCAAAGCAAGGTATCGTTTACATTGATGAAGTAGATAAGGTGGCTCGTAAAAGCGATAACCCATCTATCACTCGTGATGTGAGTGGCGAAGGAGTTCAGCAGGCACTTCTGAAAATCTTAGAAGGCACTATAGCTAACATCCCACCAAAAGGCGGAAGAAAGCACCCAGAGCAGAGCTTTATCCAATTAGATACATCAAACATCTTGTTTATCTGTGGTGGCGCATTTGCTGGCCTAGAAGAGATTATTTCAAGAAGGCTTTCAACCAGCTCGATGGGTTTCCATAACCTAGAAAACACGAAATTTGATAAGAACGACCCTGATATCTTTACGCTAGTAGAGCCCGAGGATTTACAACGATTTGGATTAATTCCAGAATTGATTGGTCGTTTACCAATGATTTGTGGTCTCCACGAGCTTTCGGATGAAGCCATGATGGATATCCTCCAAAATCCTAAGAATGCGATTACTAAGCAGTACAAAAAGCTGTTTAAGATGGAAGATGTAGATCTAGAGTTCGAAGATGAAGCTCTAAAAGCAATCGTGAAGAAAGCGAAAGCAAGAAAAACAGGAGCTCGTGGACTTCGATCTATTATGGAGGAAGCAATGTTAGATATCATGTTTAACTTACCTTCTATGAAAGATATCTCGCGTTGTGTGATAACCGCAGAGACCATCGAAGACAAAGCACCACCGGTGTACGAAAAGCAGAAAGCTTCTGCTTAATCAGTTTTAAAGCCCCTTTTATAGGGGCTTTTTCATTTCATAAAGATTCATACATTCAGGTAGTCACCAAGCCTCGCTAATGAAACTGTTTGTTCCCTCCAGTCGGGTTAAGATAATACTAGTAGTGCTCCTCATATTTTTAGGAGTTGGCTCTGTTGTATACAATCAATACTTAGTGAGTAAAATACTGGAACAAGAACGTTCAAGTGTTGAGCTATGGGCAAAGGCCATCGAGTTTAATAGCCTACCTGTAAATGAGCAAGCAAGCACCAAGTTGTTTAAAGCAACCAGGCTCCTAAGGCGCAACCCAGCCGTTCCGGATAGTGTGATCCAGCTTATTATGGAAGCCGAGGCGGCTAAAAGCTCAAATGATTTTGTAAGTCAGGAAATCATCATAGATGAAAAGTCTAAGATTCCTGCAATTGTAGTGGATGACGAGAATGTGATTATCATTTCGAACAATGTTGATTCCGCTCGACTAGCTACTCCGCGCGATCAAGAATTATTGATTCGTGAGTACAAAAGCCTCAATCCGGAAATCAAAATCACTATTGGGGATGAGAAGAAGAAAATAGTACAGTATGTGTATTACGGGGAAAGCCCAACGGTACAACTGTTGCGGTATTTCCCTTATGTACAGATTTTGATTTTGGCATTACTTCTCGGAATTGGATTCACCACCTATCGTTCTATTACAAGATCTGAGCAATCGAACTTATGGGTGGGTATGGCAAAGGAAGCAGCGCATCAATTAGGTACACCCATTTCGAGTTTATATGGTTGGATTCATTTGATGAAAGATGAGTATCGGCATGATGAAACGGCTACCAATATTACTTCCGAAATAGAGAAGGATGTTCAACGCTTAGCGGGAGTTGCAGAAAGGTTTGGGAAAATTGGCTCGGAACCAGAGCTCAAGCTGATGAATATTGAGCCCATCTTGGATCAAGTGTTAGCGTACATGGAACGGCGCTTACCTCGCTTAGGAAAGGGAATTAGAATCGAAAAAGAATTAAAAGCTGAAGGAAAGGTTCTTATTAATCCAGAGTTATTTCAATGGGCGATTGAGAATCTGGTTAAGAATGCAATGGACGCACTCCAATCATCCAAAACGGATTCCTACATCAAAGTAACCTCAAATGTAGATGCAGGTGAAATCTTAATTGATATCGAGGACTCTGGCTTAGGGATAGACATTAAACATGTTAGAAGTGTATTTAGGCCTGGCTTCAGCACGAAGAAAAGAGGGTGGGGATTAGGCCTTAGCTTAACCAAAAGGATTATAGAAGATTACCACAATGGTTCTGTTTATGTATTAAGATCTGAGCTTAATGAGGGAACCACCATGAGAGTGACACTTAAAATTGAAGAAGAAAATGAGCAACTCACACCGATGATTGATCAATCGCCGGTATAGCCTCTTTTCTTAGCGTACTCAAGCAACTCGGTTTTAAGTAGATTTCTACCACGGTGCAGGCGCGAACGGATGGTTCCAATGGGTACATCCAGCATATTGGCGATTTCTTCATAGGTGTAGCCTTCTACATCGCAAAGTAATACAACCGTTCTAAAATCTTCGGGTAGGCGCGATAGAGCAATCGAAAGTTCATCGTCCATTAACTCACGAAACATCAATCGTTCAAGATCAGAGGTTTCTGTGCGTTCTGCTCTTACACTTTCGTAATAAGTGGAAACTTCATCAAAGTCGACTTCCTGTGGACGTTTGGAAACCTTACGATAGTTGTTAATGAAGGAGTTTTTGAGAATTCTAAATAACCACGCTTTGGCATTAGTGCCTTTTTCATAACTGCTGAAAAAACGAAAGGCCTTTACAATAGTGTCTTGCACTAAATCTTCCGCATCGTTGGGATCGGTGGTTAACCTAAGGGCAAAGTTATACAGAACATCCATGTGTGGAATAATTTCCTCATTGAATTCCTGTTGTTTTTTCTTCGTATCCCTCATTAAATCCTATGTCCTCTAAATGAATATCAATGTAACTTCCAGTCAATGGTATTACAAACGTAATTCGTTCCTAATCGGTTTGGTTGTATTGAATTAATTCAACGTTAAATCAAAGTAACAAGCCTGCCCAAGAGTTGTTAATAGATTTAACTTATCGGTCTCTTAAAGAATCAATTAATAATAAGAAGAACAATAATGTCGTAAAGTGCGTGCGTCCAAGCAGCTACACCGAATCCTCTCCATACATATAAGCCATTCAGTAACAACCCAAATATAAACCGATAACTGAAAGATGAAAGTGTAAATGGGTCGCCATATTGCCCGATATAATGCACCAAGCTAAATAGAAGAGCAGATAAAACAACCGATGAAGTTATAGAAGCCCATTTCGCTTCTTTAAATACTTTATCAAAAACCCATATTAAAGCAGTAACGAGGATAACTCTGAAGAATAGTTCTTCATAGAGACCCGCCCCAAGTGAAAGTGCAAATTTTTGAACAACACTCAAGGTTTGAATGCTGCCATCAGGAGCGAATGCAAATACTAAGTTGACGAGAAAGTTTGCGATAACAGCGGTGACTATTGCATATAGAAGACTTTCAGCTATAAGTATTGGGAAATAACGAAATCGTAAAGTTCTAAGCTTTTCACGCTCTTTGTAAAGAATAATGAACCCAAGAATAACAGCAACGGTGAGTGTCCAAGAGATAGCATTTAAATTCAGTGATGTGAAAATGGACTTGAACCAAACATCAACGCTAACTCGAACAGCAAGAGTGGGATCAGGTTGAGCTATTAAAATGAGTAGCTCGTAAGTGAGAAATAATGGCAAACTGAATAGGAAGCTATATAAAAGACTTTTAGTATCCTTAAAATATTCAGTTATCTCATTTTTCATTGGTTGCTGGTATAGATAGAAACGGTGGCAGGTTTAGAAGAATCGAAAGCTAATATTCGGTAAGCTTCATGAGAAAGTTTCAAACCTGAGCCAACTATACGATCATTTACTCGAACATAAATACCACGACCATTCTCTGGGTTTTCAATAAATATGATTGAACCCAACGACATATTGGAATGAGCAGCGGTTAGTTTGTTGGGATTATAAAGTTCACCGTTGGTTGTAGTACTACCTTTTGAGGCATCGGTATAAACTTGCACATTCACAGAGCCTAAGTCTTCTAAGTCAGCTTTTTCTAAATAGGGATTATCGAAAGTTCGAGATGGAGGTAGAAGTACAGTCACTCGTTTAGCGAGTTCGAAATTATCCATATTAATATCAGGATTAAGAGCTTGAAGCTCGGTCTTGGTCATTTCGAATTTAGAGAGTACATCCTCCAGACTTTCTGAATTGCCTACGGTATAGAGAGCAAATTTCCCTTGTGGAGAAGACTCTTCAGAAAACTCGGATACAACAGGAGCAACACTAACGGCTTTAACAGCAAGGCGTTGACCTATGCGAAGGTTGTCACTGCTTAGGTTGTTTAAAGATCGGAGCTCTTGAATGCCCATATCATATTCCCGGGCAATTTTAGTAAGAGTGTCACCGCTTTTAACGATATAAAAAGTATTAGGGTTGGCAGATGATCGTTCTACTAAACTGGAGGTGTCATCTGCAACGCCTTCTTCAATAGCTTCAGTAGCCGTAGTATCAGAAGTGGTGTAATACGTTAGTACTTGCCCAATCGATAATTCATTGCCTGTGATATCATTCCACTGTTTTAACTCAGCAACGGTAGCATCCAGTAGTTTTGAGATGCTATAGAAAGTATCTCCTTTTTTAACAGTATAGCTTTGTTTCTCTTGTGCATTCACAAAGCCCGTGAATAATACAGCGATAATTAAAACTAAGAATGGACGAAGCATAGTGATTATTGGAGTGAATTTGTTCATTCGTTGATTTCCATTTCTAAATTCATGAGCGCACCCTGTAACTCAGACTTGGCATGTTGGTCGTTCAATTGCTGAGCGATTTTAATGCCTGTTTTATATTGAACTATAGCTTCTTCTGCTCTATTTAGTTCCTCTAAAAGTTTACCAAGGTGATAGTAAACCCCTACGTAATTAGGATCCGTTTTAGCTATAGTTTGAAATAGAGTTAAAGCTTTTTGTTGCTCACCTAACTTTAGTAATTCTAGAGCTAAAGCAAACATTAAAAAACAATCCTTAGGATTATTTTTCAACTTAGTAGCAAGTATTGAAATCTTTGAGCTCACAGGATTACCTATTTAGCTTTTTTAAAACGTTCTTCTATTTCTTGTATTGAGTCGCCACCGAATTTTTCTAAAAAGGCATTGGCTATCACAGGCGCTAGTACACTTTCTGCCACAACAACGGCTCTTGGTAATGCACAAACATCAGAACGCTCATAACGTGTATTTGTTTCCTCTAGCGTATGCATATCAATCGTTCCCAATGGGTTAAGCATGGTAGGAATAGGTTTCATAGCTCCACGTATGATGATAGGCATACCTGTGCTCATACCACCTTCAATACCGCCTGCTCTATTGGTTTTTCGGGTAAATCTTGAACCATCATGTGATATCTCGTCATGCACTTCATGGCCATGAGTGCGCGCGGCTTCAAACCCATAGCCGATTTCAACGCCTTTCATTGCTTGAGTTCCCATAATTGCATGGGCAATCATTCCATCGAGTTTCTTATCCCAATGGGTGTAGCTACCTAAACCTACGGGTACACCGGTAATGATAATTTCGTAGATACCCCCAAGTGAAGAACCAGCTTTCCGTTGAATTTTAATTTCTTCACGCATGGCTTCGCTCAAGGTGGCATCTAAACAGCGAACATCGGATTGATCGGAAGCTCTAAAAATTTCTTCAGCGCCCTTTTCTACAAGGGGGTCGGCTAAGGTTCTAACATCTTCCCAAGACTCGTAACCCACTTTCCCAATTTGAATAACATGCCCACCAATCTGAATGCCGAAATGTTTTAAAAACTGCCGAGCTACACCACAACAAGCTACACGCATGGCTGTTTCACGAGCACTAGAGCGCTCAATAACAGGTCGAATATCATCAAATCTATACTTCTGGCTTCCTACTAAATCTGCATGTCCTGGGCGTGGAAGGGTGATTTTCTCAATGCCTTCAGCCTCTTCCTCTTTGTTCATTACTACTGGCCAACCTGCAGCATCTTTTTGGAATGCACGATTTTCTAAAACCAAAGAAATGGGACCACCCATGGTTTTGCCGAAGCGTACACCGGAGTTAATGGTGGCTATATCTTTTTCAAAAGCCATGCGACCACCACGACCATACCCTTTTTGGCGGCGAGCTAAATGTTCCGCTAAATCAGCTTCTGTTATGGATAAACCTGCTGGAACCCCTTCTACAATTCCGGTTAATGCTGGTCCATGAGATTCGCCCGCTGTTAAATATCTAATCATGGGATTTTTTAATTTCGTAATTCATTGTTCGTTCAGCTATTGAACGATTGTCGTTGCAAACCTCAGTTCTAAACTTATCAATCTGCTTTAGATCACCTATCAAAATTAAGGAATCTCCTTCATAGATATGTTCAGAACTATCGGGGTTAAATTTTATACTTTCACCTTGAGGAATGATCGCTATAATGAGCACTCCGTGTTGATTTCGGACGTTGATCTCAGCTAAAGATTTACCGTCTAATTCCGATCCTTTAGCAATTAAAACCTCGTCAAACGTGTGATCGTGTAAAGTGTATTTTGTAATGGAATTCACAAATTCATCTACGTGAGGGCGTAAGATCACATTTGCCATTCGATCAGCCCCAATTTCATAAGGGGAGATTACTTTATTTGCGCCAGCTCTAAGTACTCTGCTTCGGTTTTTGTTCTCATTGGTTCGTACAAGGATGAATAAATTTGGATTCAGTTCACGAGCTAGCAGAGTGGTAAACACATTATCTTGATCACTTGAGAGAGTGCAAATCAACCCTTTAGCTTTTTTGATGCCTGCTTCAAGTAACACAGATTCATCTTCAGCATCGCCTTCTATAAATAAAACCTGATCTTGTTTAACACGGTCTAAACTATCTTCTCGGTTTTCAACAATTACTAGAGGTAGTCCGGCATCTTTGAGTACTTCTGCAATTCGATGGCCAATTCTACCGTAGCCGCATATGATATAATGGTTTTCCATTTTTTGAAGTCTTTTTTGCATTGCGCGTTTATGAAATAATTCGCTCTCAAATAGTAATTGTGTTGTTTGGGAAGCGATGTATGAGATGACACCAATACCAAATACGAAGAGTGACATTGTAAATACTCTGCCTTCAATGGAAAGAGTATGAATCTCAGTAAAACCGATGGTTGAGATGGTTATAAAGGTCATATAAAGCCCTTCAAACCATGTCATGTCTTCAATAAATTGATACCCCATAGTGCCTACACTAAAGATCAATATCATCATAGCGGTAGCAATAATAATATTCTTTATACCGGGGTTGTCATTTAAAATCTTGAAAGAACTCATGGTTATAGAGCAATTTTAAAGCTCAAGTGGGTTACCCCACCTAAAGAGCTGTAAGAGCTTCTGCTGATATCGAAGTGTAGCTTTTTTATAGTAAAACCTACACCAGCGTGTAAGCCTGCAAAATCAAAGTTTTCATTGGTCTTATTTAACTCATGAAGATAGTGATTATAACCGAGTGTAAATTGAAAGGATTCACTGAGCTGAAATTTGGACCCGAGCACAACATGCTTCATCAGTTCATTGAATGCATTGGAAGAGCTGCTTTCAGTTAAAGCGCCGTTTAAATTCCAGTCATTCAGCTTTCGTAATGTGACTGTGAGCTCGGCGGGGAATGCTTCAGGTTTTTTGGTGATACCAACAGCAATATCCAAAGGCATGGGCTCGCGGGTGCCATTATAGGTACTAAATTGGGTGCCTAAATTTCGAATTACGACACCTAATGAAAAATGATTTTCTGTATCGGTATAAAGTACACCTCCCGTTAAGGCAAAAGCCGACGAGGTGTATTGTTCATAGGAAGAATGAATTAAATCAACACTTAGCCCTCCAGTCCAATTCGGAATAATAGTAGTGGCGTATGCCGCATTAATGGCTAGATCGGTGGCGGAAAAGGAGTTTAATTCATTGCCATTTTCGTCATAAGATGTAAAGTCGCCGTGTCCAAGGAACCTTAGGCCTACTCCTAAAGTATGAGAAGTGCCTAAGTCGAGGGAATAGCTAGTGTTTCCCATTTTGGAGTCACCAAAAAAATTAATGAACGTAGCGGAAACCATACCTGTTTCGGAGCCATGGAGATACGCAGGGTTTAAGTGCATATTCGAAAAATCTGGTTCGAATAAACCAGGATGATATCCACCTAAACCCGCGATACTTGCATTGGGGCTCATATCCAAAAAGCGGTAAATAGCGGTTCTGTCAGACTGAGCTATTAGTGAACTGCTGAGGAAAAACGTAAGAATTATGAGTAGTAAAGGCTTAACTTCTTTCAATTTCGAAATGACAATTGGATGAAATGTTTTGTAATATAATTAATTGAATGAGCAAAGCCCTAAACGGTTAAGTTAAGTTTGAATATCAATATTTTTAATGGAAGCAATTAAACAATTAGGTCAGTACTCATTACTCCTTTACCGGGCATTACGTTCGGTTACTGAATTCAGTACATATCGGAAAAATTTATTCAATGAGTTCATAAAAGTTGGGTATGAGTCCATTCCTATCATAATGCTGGTTGGTATTTTTACTGGGGCCGTGCTAACGCTTCAAACCGCCTATCAGTTAGATACTGATCTATATCCTCCATACATCGTTGGTTCCATTGTTTCCCAATCTGTAATTATTGAGCTTGCCGCAGTAATTAGTGCATTAGTACTTGCGGGTAAAGTTGGAGCTAGAATTTCAACAGAGTTAGGCACCATGCGAGTGAGTGAGCAGATAGATGCCTTAGAATCTATGGGTTTTAACTCCGTAGCATTTTTGGTGCTACCTCGAGTATTTGCAGGAATATTGATGTTTCCTGTGTTGTATGTAATTGCCACTTCCTTAGGAATTATTGGCGGTATCATGGCCGGTGCACTAGATGGAATTTTGCCAGCTGCAGAATTCATGAAAGGAGCACGTTCATTTTTCTTCCCAGAAGATGTCGTTTTTGGAGTGCTTAAATCGTTCGTTTTTGGTTTTGTAATCACCTCCATTGCATCTTTTAAAGGGTATTTTGCGTTTGGTGGTGCTGAAGGTGTAGGGAACGCTACAACGCAAGCTACGGTATTAAGCTGTATCTATATATTATTGGCCGACTTTGTGTTAGCAGCCATATTACTATAAGAAATGATAGAAATTAAAAATCTTACTAAGAGCTTTGGCGATAACCTAATATGGAAGGATGTTTCTTTTACCATCGAGGATGGGGAAACATTAGCCGTTATTGGTAAGTCGGGTTGTGGAAAATCGGTATTGCTCAAACACCTCAATGCGTTACTCTATCCTGATTCTGGTGATGTAATTATTGATGGGCAACATATATTCGATTTAAGTTATTCAGAACTCAGATTGATTCGCCAGCGATTTGGAATTCTCTTTCAAGGAGCTGCTTTATTCGATTCCATTAATACCTTTGAAAACGTTGCCTTCCCCCTTCGATATTTTACCAATCAGACTGAAGAAGAGATTGAGAAGAACGTGTATGAGGCATTGAGTCTTGTAAATCTGGATGGATCTGGAAGTAAACAAACTTCGGAATTATCAGGGGGCATGAGAAAGCGTGTTGGATTAGCTCGTGCCATTATCCTGAAACCAGATTATTTATTATATGATGAGCCAACCTCAGGGCTCGATCCTAAAACATCGGATGAAATTAACGAACTTATAGTTGATATGGCCGATCAATTGGATATAACTTCCATTGTTATCACCCACGATATGCACAGTGTGTTATCGATTGCTGAGAAAGTAGCATTTCTAGATGATCAGAAACTGAGTTGGTTTGGAACCATCGATGAAATGAAAAATAGTGAACACCCTCCACTGGTAGAATTTACGACCGCCAGTGAGTATAAAATTAAGGCATAGAAATTGGATTCATCAAAGAACATATTAAGCAACGAAGTCAAAATTGGCCTAACGGTATTGGCCGCATTAATCATTGCTTTTATAGGCTTCAGAATTATGCGCGACGAACCTTTATTTCGTCAACCAACTGTGTTATACACAAAATTTGATCGTGTAGACGCTCTGCTTCCAGGTAATGTGGTTCAGATTAAAGGCTATAAAATCGGTGCTGTTAAAAGCATGGAATATCTTATTGATAAAGATAGTACGCTCGTTACTCTTAGCATTACGGCTGATATACCCATTACCAAAGGTTCTAAAGCTATCTTAAAAAAGCCAGGACCTCTTGGTGCGGTTACTATAGAAATTGAGAAGTCTAAAAGTTCAGAAGTGATTGAATGGGGTTCATATATCCAAGGTGAGATTGATGGTGGTATCTTTGAAACCTTTTCAGAAAAAGGTGAAGTGCTTACGGATGAACTTACAGAATCGGTTACAGGCTTAAATCAGTTTATGCAAAAGCTCGATAGCTCCATGTACCGTGAAGGGGAAGACCCTATTGGTGATATTCTCATGAACATGAAAAAGAGTAGTGAAGATGTTCAACTCGTGATTGAAAAACGTAGAGCTGATATCGATGCAATGATTGCGAACATGAGCAGCTTAACCGAAAATTTTGATGATTTAAGTGAATCTAAGAAGGAAGAAATTGGTGAGATGATTTCGAACCTGCGTTCAACCAGTGAGGAGTTGGAAACGCTGAGTAAAAGCTTAAATCAAACTACATCTACTGTAAACGAACTTCTAGTTAAGATAAATAGCGGAGAAGGTACCTTAGGAAAAATGGTAAATGATGAGTCGCTCTATAATAATTTAGATAGCTTATCCTTTAATTTAAATGAGTTAGTAAAGAGCATTCAGAAGGATCCTAAGAAGTATCTTAAGCATATGCGTTTAGTTGAGGTGTTTTAACGAACAAAGCCTTTCTAGCACTTTCAATTCCTATGGCTTTACTGTATATTTGCAAGCTATTTTAGATGCCTGTGCATCTTAATTTTAATTAAAATTTTAAGTACTGTTTTAGAGGATACCTGTTATGGGTTTAATGGAAACGTTAAGAAGCAGCACCAAATACATTGTAATCGTATTGATCATCTCTTTTGGGTTGATTTGGGTGTTAGCTGATGTTGACTTTTTTGGGGCTATGCAAGCTGGACCAAATAAATTAGGGGAAGTGAATGGCGAAGACATTTCACTCGAAGAATATCAAAGCCGCTTGCAATACTATAGTAATTTATATGTTCAGCAATCTGGTGGCTCAATGTCGCCTGAGATTACGGCTATCTATGAGCGACAAGTTTGGGACGAACTTGTTACTTCTCGACTGATCGAGCAAAAAATGGATGAGCTTGGTATTACTGTTACTGATAATGAATTACTGGATATGGTATATGGTGAGAACCCAGACCCGTTCATCGTTCAGAATTTCAGTCGTCAAGATGGCTCTATCGATCGTGCATATATCGATCAGATTTTGACCAACCCTGACTTTTCACAGCAAGCCATTGCTATTGATCTTCAGTTACGCCAAAAAAGAAGACAAGAAAAGTTAAGCAACTTCATTACTGCTGGACTACAGGTTACCAATCAAGAAATTGAAGAAGAGTATATCAAGAACAACTCGTTCGCTGATGTATCTTACATTCGTTTCCCGTTCAGCGAGATTGATGAGTCTGAAATAACCGTATCTGACAAAGATCTTCGCGACTACTACAACGCAAACAAAGAAGAGTACAAGCAGGAAGAAAGCTACAGAGCTAGCTATGTTACTTTTAGCTTTTTACCTACAGCTGAAGATACTACTGAAATCATCGCTGAAGTTGAAGCTCTACGTGCCGACTTTGCAACTGCTGAAGATGATTCATTGTTCTTAGTTCGTCGCCAGTCTACTACTCCTTACTCTGCAGCCTACATCAACAAGAGTGATGTACGTGATGAGTATAAAGCGGTATTAGAGATTGAAGAAGGTGAAGTAACTGAGCCATTCATCAACGCAGGACAAGTAAGTGTTATCAAAAAAGTTGATGAGCGTAGAAATGACGTGAAGTTTGTTGTGTACTCTCAAATTATTGAAGCACTTCCTTCAACCATCAGAAAAGCAGATAGCGATGCAAGAGACTTCCAATTATTTGCTACCGAAGAAACAGATTTCGAAACAGAAGCTGAAAATGCAGGTCTAGAGATCAAGTCTTCTTTCGCTACAAAAGATAACCCATTCATTTCAGGATTAGGAAGTAGCCAACAAGTACTTTCATTCCTAGAAAAAGCTGACGAAGGCGATGTGTCTCCAGTGTATGAGTTAGGATCTGAGTTCGTTGTAGTAAAACTGGATGAAAAAACTGAAGCTGGTTTTAGACCATTCGACGAAGTTAAAAGCCAAATTGAAAACATCGTAAAGCTTGAAAAGCGTAAAGCATTAACCGCTGAGAAAGTAACGAACATGCTAGCTGGTAATGCAGACTTAGCCGCTTTAGCAACGGCAAGTGGAAAGGAAATAACGGAAGCAAGTGGTGTTGCAGCCAACGCTGTTGTAATGCCTGAAGCTGGACGTGAGCCTAAAGTTATTGGAGCTGTTTTCGCCTTAGAAGAAGGTCAAACTTCAAAAGCTATTACGGGTTCAACAGGTGTATTCGTTGTTCAAGTAACTTCGAAATCAATGGCCTCAGTTGAGAACATGGATGCTACAACAGCTGAGCAAATTCGCCAGCGTTTAGAGCAGCAGAAAAACCAAAAGTTTGTATCTATTTGGTTAGAAGAGTTAAAAGAAAATGCTGATATCGTTGATAACAGAAAGTTCTTTAGCCAAGGCTAATTTAGCTGGATAAGAAAATTGCAAGGGTGAGGAGTTTCTTCTCACCCTTTTTTGTTTGTAGCTTATAAACCAAGTTCAGAATAGATAATCTATGGCAGAGCAAGCAGAACAAGATAAAGATTGGATGCGGGAAGCCTTGCAGCTAGCCGCAAAAGGTAAAGGTGCCGTTTCGCCAAACCCTTTAGTAGGGTGTGTAATTGTTAGTGCAGATAATGAACTAATTGGCGAAGGATACCACAAGAAATTTGGGCAAGCTCATGCCGAAGTGAACGCCATAAAATCAGTCTCTAGTAAAAAACTACTGAAAGGTGCTACAGCTTATGTAACCCTAGAGCCCTGTTCGCACTACGGAAAAACCCCACCCTGCGCTGATATGCTTGCTAAACTACCGTTGAAGCGGGTAGTAGTGGCTATGAAAGACCCAAACCCAAAAGTAAACGGGAATGGAATTCGAATTCTAAAAAATGCTGGAATCGATATTACAACGGGTGTTCTGCAAGAAGAAGCCGAAAAATTGAATGAGTTTTTTATTCATCATCAAACATTTGGGCGGCCAATGGTGATGTTGAAAATAGCTCAAACAGTTGATGGG
Source organism: Balneola vulgaris DSM 17893 (assembly GCF_000375465.1). Lineage (NCBI taxonomy): Bacteria > Pseudomonadati > Balneolota > Balneolia > Balneolales > Balneolaceae > Balneola > Balneola vulgaris. The sequence continues at coordinate 31,318 of NZ_AQXH01000006.1, read as the reverse complement.
TTTTTAGCTGCAGCTGACGGTGATTCTCAATGGATTTCTGGCGAAAAATCTAGGAAATTAGTGCATCAATGGAGAAGTGAATATGATGCTGTTTTAGTAGGCCGAACTACAGCGATGGCTGATAACCCTTCCTTAACCGTGCGCCATGTTAAGGGGCGACAACCGCTCCGTGTGGTAATTGATGGGCCTTACGAACTCCCAAGAGAATTGAATGTGTTCTCGGATAAACATGAAGAGAAAACCATAGTTTTTACGTGGAATAAAGAAGCATCAAAAAATGACGCCGACCCAATGATGAAGGTGATGTCGCAGAATTACTTTAGAGGAGAAGTCATTCAGGTATCAAAGTTGGATGGGCATGTAAACCTAAAAGAAGTGTTTCTTCATTTAGGTGAACGAGGGGTTACCTCTGTGTTGGTAGAAGGCGGACAACAGTTAAGTTCAGCGCTATTAAAACAGGGACTGGTGGATAAGCTTTGTGTGTTTATAGCGCCTAAGCTATTAGGTAGTGGTACTCGATCGGTACTAAGCATCGGGGTGAACAAAATGGCTGAGATCTATAACTTGAAAGAAGTGGAATGGTCTCAATGCGGCGACGATATGTTATTAACAGGATATTTATAGGATAGATATGTTTACAGGAATTGTACAAGAAATTGGCGAAGTAAAAGCAAAGAGAAGCTTGAATGGTGGTGGTTTAGAATTTGATATCCGATGTAGTTTTGCTTCAACCTGCCATGAAGATGAAAGCATCGCAATAAACGGGGTATGCCACACCGTAACTGCTTTTGAAGATGAGTTCTTTACCGTACAAAGTGTAGAAGAAACTCTACGTAAGACATCTATTGGGGATTTAGAAGCGAGCTCGCCAGTGAATCTGGAACGTTCGTTAACCCTCCAAACAGGTATAGAAGGTCATCTTGTGCAAGGGCATGTAGATACTACCGGTACCATTATCAATATCGAAGAAGAGAAAACAGGCTGGCTTCTTACACTTGAATACCCCAATGAATATGAGAATATGATTGTGGGAAGAGGTAGTATTACCGTAGAGGGTATTAGCCTTACTGTGGCTCGGGAAGAAGGAAATCAGTTCACTTTGGCTATCATTCCATATACATGGGAGCACACAAACCTACATCATAAGAAAGTAGGCGACAAGCTAAACCTAGAGTTTGATGTAATTGGGAAGTATGTAGTTAAATACCTCTCAAAAATAGGTCGAGACTCACTGTAAACCTTAAAAGCGGTTTCCACCCCCACCACGATATCTTCGTCCGGTTGGAGAAGAGCTTCGTTCTAAATTCTTAAGTACAGGTAACTTCTGGAATAAACTTTGAATTTGTGCATTGTTCAATCTTAAGCTGAAGAAGTAATACTGATTGTCTCCAAAGGGATTGATTTGAAAAGACAGATCCCAACACTCTAAATTACGAGTTAAGTTGAACTGCGAAGGCGTTAGTTCTTCTTGAATGAAATCATATCCCAGTCGAGTGCTGAATCTCCATTTTGGAGTAAGCCTAAACGAGATGTTTTGGGCATTGATTGTAGCGGATTTATTCGGCTTCTGATTAAACCTATAGGTCCAGCTATAATTAAAGTTTAAGGAAACACTCCACGGTGAATTGAATGGTGTTACAGGTTCATCATTAAAGTGCGGATCTATAGGGTGGAACCTGGATTGGTTATAAGGATCATAGATTCTACGATATACAGGAGTATAAACTTCAATGCCACGACTTCCCCCTTTAAACGATGTAGAAGCTGATGCACTAAAGCTTTGTAGTTGGGCTAATTTTTCCCCGTTCTCAATCAAAAAGCGATTTATCTGAATACCTGAAGAATCAACATCATAAAACGAGAAGCGAGCATTGGCACGTAAGCTAAGGCCACTTATTGCACTAGAAGATAATGAAGTATTCATCTGACTAAGCTTCAAGCTGTCAGCTGCAAAATTATAAGACAAGCTGGCTGAAAGGTTGTCAATCAGTTTTAGTTTTTTCTCATTTACTTCACCCGTTGTGTCGCGTTCTACAATTTTGGTTTCAAAGACATTTCGAACTGAAAAATTCAATGACTGTTGTTCGCCAGCTCCAGGGCCTCTAAAAATTTGCCCTTCAAAAATGGAGTATTGACGTGTATTACCCGCCGAATCTATAGGCACCGTTTTGTAATAGCCCCAGTGTTCCTTGCCAAAGTCTGGACGATAACTATAGGTAAGTTGTGGCCGAACCGTATGCCTGAACCCCTGAAATTTCCCGATTTGAGCATTGCTAACCCCATAAAATGTAGTAGAAAATGACAAATTAGTACTGAAATCACGTGCGGTTGCAAAGCCCGGTACTTGGGTAGTTTCAACTCTATTGGAATCGGCATTAAATGTTTTTTGAGTGGTAGCTGAAACCCAATACTCATTATAACTGATACCCCCTGATAAGTTTATAAAGGGATTTTTGGCAAGCTGACTTACTTGGGCACTCACACTTTGCTTAACACCATACTGATAATGATCGTTGTTTCCGGTGGCTTCTTCGTACTTATCGGGATCAAACAGAGCTTCTAGAAAAGTAACTTCAGCAGAATCGGCATCAATCGGATCGTATTCGAATTTAGATTCTAGATTGTTGGCGTATCGAATAGAAAGGGTTTCATACCATTTAGCATCTCCAGTTCCTTTCTGAAAAGGAGTTAACGTCTTTAAGCTAAAATTTGCAGAAGGACCACGTAAATTGGTGGTGTTTTCACTAAAATTTTGATTCAATTGAGAGCTAATACCAAATGAGAATAGGTTTTCAGGATGCTTATACTGATAGGATAATTTTGAATCTGAGTTCGTACTTGCACGGTCATCGATGTCGTATGAGTTTCGCTTGAAATAATCCGCCGTTCTTAGGTTGATGTTCGCATTTAGCGAAGCGTAGGGCGAAAAATCTTGATTATGTGTTAGCGATAGGCTCTTTTGAACCGTAGTGGTAAAGTTGGGATCGGTTTTTTCTAGCCCACGTTCTTGGGAGTACCCAATTCCTATATTACCTGTGTATTGATCTCTATTAGCATATTGAACATTACTAGATAAATAATAGGAGCCTGAAGTAAATATATCCGTGCTTATTTGTCCAGTAATGTAATCGTTGAAGTATTGAAACCAGCCTAAGTTTTGTAATCCAATCCCTCGCGTTGATTGTGCTTCAAATGCATAGGATGGTGTTAAAAGTCCTGACCTCTTCTTCTCAAGATCTGCAGGTACATATCCAAATGGGAAGATGAGTGGGTAAGGGATATCTAAAATATAAAGCCGAGCATTCGAGAAGAATATCTCTTCTTGGTCTACCACCTTCATCTTTTTGGCTTTGATGTAGTAATAGAGGTAATCAGGAGGGCAAGTAGAGTAGATGCCGTCCTCAATAAATACTTCATCTTCACTTACATTTTTAACCCGCGAGCCAATCAGGTGCCCTTCTGCTACTTTCACTCGTGCCGATTCAAACCGACCTTTTTGAGTTTTGTAGTTAAATAAGATATTCGTGCTCTTTATTTCATCCGATTCACGCTTTAATACGGGGTAAGATAAGGTATCCTGTTCGGATGCTGCCGCCGCTTCAACTTCGCTTTTCTTGAGGTCCATTTTAATAGCGCCCGCAGTAAGCTCACCGGCAGAATGTGAGACCCTTGCCGAACCATATAAAAATGCTTTTCGGCCTTCAGTAAAATCAATAACAAGTGAATCGCTCGATTGATACTCAACCGCATCTTTTACATTGCTTTTTTTTTGTGCTGAAGCAGGTTGAGTAGTAGGCGAATCAGCACCGTCTTGAGTACGCACTTTATCTGGACCACTTTGCGCAAGTAGGCTACCACCAAAAAGTAAGGTTAAGCACAGGCAACAAAGAATGCCGCCAAAGCGCTTAAAGTGACTATTCAACATCGAGACAATTTAAGCAAAAGATTTAAAAGCGAGTGCAGCAGCACCCAATAAAGCACTATCGGTATTTGAAGGTTCAATGCATATCTCATGACCATTGAGATATGGCTTCATTAAGTATTCCTGTATAGTTTTTTGAGCAGATTCTAGTATCCATTGCCCTGTTCCCGAAACGCCTCCAGATAGAACATATTTTCTGACGTCAAAAATGTGCGTGTAATTGATAATGGCATATCCCAAATACTGTCCGCACTCTTGCAAGATGCTTTGAGCGAGAGTATTGCCATTATTGGCTTCTTCATATAAATGAATGGGCTCTAAGAGATCGGGCTGGTCTTTGAACGATTGGTATAGCGGGTTATCAGGGTGCTGAAGTATTTGATGCATCGCTCTTCTACTCAAAAATCGTTGCCCTAAGTAAGCTTCTACGGTGCCTGGGGTTCTGCCATTCGATTTCGGGCCATCATAGTTGATAATCATATGCCCTAATTCTCCAGCCATTCCTTTGGGGCCTTTAAAAAGCTCCCCGTCAAGAATCACGCCGCCACCAACTCCTGTGCCCAGTGTTATCGTAATGAATGAACTGAAGCCTCTTTCTTTTGCAACTCCATAAAAACTAGAGCCCAGCGCAGCTATATTGGCATCATTCTCAATTCTACAAGGTAAGGCCGTTCGCTTCCGGATTTGTTCAGCGGCATATACTGTTTCCCAACCAGGAAGATTAGGTGGGTTGTACACCGTTGTTTGATCTAGGCTTACCATGCCTGGAAGGGCAAAGCCAACTCCAATTAAAGAGTGTTGCTCATTAAATGTGTTGATGGTCTTGCTAAGCTGCCCAAAAACAAAATCAATTCCCTTATCAGCTTGGGTTGGATAGCTAACACGCTCTATAATTCCTTGTTTATCATCAACAACGGCAATGCGGCTGTTGGTGCCTCCAAGGTCTACCCCAATGGCTTTCATTTACCCTTCTTATTTTGTTCTTTTGATCTTGTACACGGTCTCACCTGGCTTACGCATGCCGTATTCCTCACGAGCAATTTTTTCTAAAAGAGCAGCGTCATTATTCAGGTTTTCAATCTTCTCTTTTAGTTCATCTGAAGATGCATTGAGCTTCTCAATCTTTTCATTGAGATCAGCTTTCTTTGAATTGAGTTCAAATCTAGCCAAAAGGCTATAACTATCAATAAAGCCAAACCAGATTAGCACGAAGCTTAATAGCAGCACTACTAAAAAAGACTTTTTCCAATGTATGGGGTTAAAAAAAGCAGTGTTCATGTGTCGCAGATGGTATATATTGACATGATATGCTGCCAAAATACGTTAAAATGATTACTTATAATAATTTGATAGCAGTAATGAGAGAGAAAAGAATTTGGTTCATTCTGGTACTTTGTGCCCTGCCTTGGCTAAGTGTAACTGCACAAGATCAAGAGCAAGAATGGATTCGTGTATATTTCAACATGCCAGTTGATACTACCGTTAGGCAATCTGGTGTAATGGCTAATAGCGAGGTTAATTTACCTAATACGCTCATTGAGTTGATGGGGGATGCCTCCACTTCCATTGATCTCAGTATTTATGATTTAGAACTACCAAGTGTAGCTACTGCACTAGTCGAAGCCAAAAAGCGAGGAGTTCAAGTGCGTGTGATCACTGATAATTTCAATAGGTTCGATGGTGGATATCTAGATGAAGTAATCTGGCAAATACTTGCTGATGGAGGTGTTATTTCTATGGATGACGATGGAGATATCTATTTACCCAATGGAGAAATATCAGATCATAAGCTGGTGAATGCTGGAGCTGATATGCATAACAAATTCGCAGTTATTGATGAAGAGCTAGTTTGGACGGGGTCTACCAATTTAACCTATACCTCAAATTTTAATACAAATTCCGTAATTGTAATCAAAGACCGTGATGTGGCTAAGGTTTACACTGAAGAATTCGAACAAATGTGGGGTGGTGATGGGGACTATCCTAATCCAAACAAAGCGGTATTCCACAAAGACAAAAAAGATGTTTCAGACCATGTATTTGATGTAGGTGGAACTAAAGTTGAAGTCTATTTTGCTCCTATCAATCGAGATCGTTCAAAGCCAAGTGTCTCGGAAAAGATTGTTTCTATTATTGATGCCGAAACACAGCATAGTCTGCACTTTCAGGCGTTCGCCATTACACCAACTATTCCCATAAGTAAGGCATTATGGAGTAAATCATCTGATACATCCATAACCCTCACAGGTTTAATTGACCCCGGCTTTTATAGTAGGTACAAAAAAACGAATACCATTTGGGGTAGTGAAGCTGCTAATACAGGAAATAGAGCTGTTATGCCAGCACGCGAAACTAGAAAGCTGCACGATAAGCTCATTATCATTGATGCTGAGGATACAACAAGTGCGGATGTTGCAGTAGTGATAGCGGGCTCATATAATTTTTCGAATAATGCGGAGGTAAATAATGACGAGAATACCCTCATTATATATTCTGATGAAATAGCCAATCAGTACTATCAGAGTTTATCAGAGGTGAAAAATCGTGCTCTTAGAAAGTCTTTTGCCCCAGCCCCTCCTATTGATCCGAAGAAATGGTATAAAGTATATGCGGTTAGGGATGGCAATGAATTTGAAATCGAAATTGTGCCTGGTTTTGGCTACCCCGTTCGATTGCTAGGTGTGCAATTGCCAAGCTTATGGGCGGGAGAAGATTCATCCTACTACGGAGCAGGGGAAGCGTTAAAGTACATGAGCAATCTGCTTGAGGGGGGAGAAGTTCAGGTTTCAGATTACGATGGGGGTGAGCCATTCAGCTATTACAATAGAGCATATGGTTATGTGAAAGTAAAGGTGGGTGAACAAGTCTATTCATTGAATCATGAAGTACTCCAAAAAGGATATGGGGAGTATTCAGATCGATTTAGGCAGCACCCTGATTCAATATCTTTGTATAGAGAATTAGAGCGAACGGCAAAATCACAGAAGGCCGGACTTTGGAAGCATCCTTTGAAAGTAGGAACGCGGGTTTCAAGAATAACGGAGGGTAAGAAAGATGGTGTAGCTTTGGCTGTTTATCCCATCAATATAAATACGGCCGATAAAGCCACATTGAGGATGTTGCCAGGAATTGGGGAGGCTTATGCACAGCGTATCATTGATTACCGTGTGCAAAATCAAGGATTTGATGAAGTAGAGGAGTTGCTAGCTATAAAAGGTATTGGTCCAAAGACATTCGCAAAATTACGTGCTTTGGTAACTATCGAGAAACCATAACTGTTTGGTGCAGTGTAGATTTTAAAGTCATTAATACCTTACCAATGATTTGTGAAATTCTAGCTTCGCTAAGATTTAAGTTTTCCGCAATTTCTCTCAGGTTGTAGTCTTCATAGTAGTAAAGTGCTAAGATAAGTTGCTCACGGTCGCTAAGTGTTTGAATCGCTTTTTTCAACTCTAAGGAAGATTCATTCTTTAAAATTTGTGAGTCAGGGCTTTCATACGTTGTATCAGCAATAGTATTTCTTAGAGAAAAACCTGAGTCTTCATCTAAACTCATATCCAGTGATAGGGCCGAGCGTACTTGTACTGTACTAAGTAGGCTCTGGTAATCTTCAACGCTCATGTCAATGTGATTGGCAACTTCAGTATTTGTTGGGGTGCGGCCAAGCATTTGTTGAAGTACGCTAATAGCTTCTTGAGCTGCTCCATATCGAGTACGGTTAGTACGAGATAATTCATCGATAGATCGTAGGTAATCGATAATGCTACCTCTGATGCGGTAATAGGCAAAGGTGTTAAACTGTACATCTTTGTCTAATGTGTAATTATCCAAAGCTTGTAATAAACCAGTAGCCCCAATGTTTAAAAGATCTTCTTCATCACAAAGTGGTGAATTAGGAAGCTTGATCTTATTCACAATACTCTTAATGAGTGGAATTGATTCTTTTATAATGCTTTCACGCAATTGTTGTGTTGGCTTTGCCATGTATTTTGAAACCAGCTCTTGTACGTCCATCCTGAATACCTTCTTATATCTTATGACCTTTTATTAAAATCTTCTAACACTAATTTATTAGAAAAAATTAATAATTAAAATTTTCTAACATTAAAATTTAAAATTTTTAGGCGCGTGAAATCGAGGCGTATGGCTCATATTGTAACATTTTGTAAATGAGTCTCTCTTTTTATAAAAGTTTTTTAAAAAAAGACTTTGGTTTTTGAGAGTATTGCCGATAACAATTTTAGAAAAAGGACGGCATCATGAGTGAAAACAGAAAAACATTACAAGACTTCAAAGGGCTCTATCGTGAACTGATAGAAGCATGTGAAAGAGAGGATGATATTCTTATCTATGAGCGATTAACGGTCATAAAGAAAGAATTAGACTTCCGGTATGTTGCTTCTGAAAACTTATTCGAGTTCTTTACTTACTGTCAGTCGTTGGCAATAAATAATGAATTCGACGAATTGGCCAGACTTTTACAGGGAAAATTATCATCTAATGTCCAAGAAAAAACTGAGGGGGCAGTCATTCTGGATTTAAATAAGTTCAGGAAAGTTATCTAATGAGAAAAAAAACAGATCAGGTATTAGTGGAAAGTATTCGCAAATCGAATAAAGTGCCTAAAAAATTAACAGAAAGTCGGAAGCGGTATCTGCTAAACGACGAGAAAGTATTAGACCGTATCATTGCGGGCTTAACTAAAGACTTACAGCATCTGTAAGTCTTTTTTTTTGGTCTAAACTTTATTCCAACAAAAAACCCCTTCCGAGATCAATCGTAAGGGGCTGGTCAAGAGAGATTCTTGTAAAAGTGAACCGGGAGGGACTCGAACCCTCGACCCACGGCTTAAAAGGCAGTTGCTCTACCAACTGAGCTACCGGTTCTTCCATCGCGTCTGCGAAAGGCTCCAAAGATAAGGGTTTTTACAATTAGATAACAAGGAAAATCTATAAAAAATCAGTCTTTTTTAGATTCTATTATCTTCAGCAAATGAGATTCAAGGTTCTTCTCTGATTCTTCTATAATTCTACCTATCTCCTTCCCATTTTTGAGGATAACGAAAGTAGGGGTGCGTTTTATGTTATTCTTCTCAATGATATCCTTTGGGCCACTTCTTCTATATTCTATGGCCGTATAACTAGTAGAGATATTTGCATTATCAATAGCATTCATCAAGGCAAACATAGCTGGAATTTCACGTTTACTGTCGTGGCACCAGGTGCCCATAAATACATTTATCTGAATTTGATCAGTGATAGCATTGAATGCGGCTACTACTTTCTCATCTGGTTTGTAGCGTTTAGCATACAAATCAAAAATTTTGTGTGTCCGAATCTGTGATTCTGTAGTAGGTCCTGATAAATGATCTTGTGATTGGACGAGAAAAGGCATCCATAAAAAGAGAGTGACAAGAAGATATTTCATCAGGTGTATTTCTAAGTTGTGTCTGTTAACTTAAGCATCATAATGAAACCAATTCAGAAGTAAAAAAAATGTCTACTATTTTTACAAAGATCATAAAAGGTGAAATCCCCTCTTACAAAGTAGCTGAAGATGAACACTACTATGCCTTCTTAGATATAAACCCTGTTGCTGAGGGGCATACATTGGTGATTCCAAAGGTGGAGGTAGATTATATATTCGATTTAGAAGATGATACTTTGAAAGGGTTGATAGCTTTTAGTAAAAAAGTAGCAAAGGCTATTGATGCTGCACTTGTGCCGATACGTACAGGCGTAATTGTTGAAGGAATGGAAGTCCCACACGCACATATACATTTAGTACCTATATATTTTGATGGGCAAGACATGAGTTTGAAAAGAAAAGTAGAAGTTGATGAAGATCGGATGAAAGCCGTGGCAGAAATGATTAGTAAGGAGTTTGAAGAATGAAATTTTTAGTCATAAATGGACCTAATCTTAACATGCTTGGTACGCGCAATCCTGAAGTATATGGAAGCGAAACACTATCCGATATAGAAAATTACATCACTGATCATTTTCCAGGGCATACTTTTGAGTTCTATCAAAGTAATGTGGAGGGTGAGTTAATTAACAAGCTTCAATCTTGTACTGAATTAGGAATAGAAGCAATAGTTGCCAACTTCGGAGCTTATACACATACATCAGTTGCACTGCGTGATGCTTTAGAGGCCATCGAAATTCCAAAAATAGAAGTTCACCTATCGAACATTCATGCGCGTGAAGAATTTAGAGAGCGCTCGCTTACCGGTGCAGTAGTGCATGGGATTATTACAGGATTTGGGAAACAAAGCTACATATTAGGTATTCAAGCAGCAGAACAACTTAGTACTACATCTTGAAGCAATTAAAAGAACTTTTTTCCGACACTATTATATATGGTATTAGTAGTGTATTCGCACGCTTTATAAGCTACCTATTGGTTCCATTTTATACCGATGTATTTAACGCGGATGAATACGGAATCGTTAGTTTAATCTATGTGGCCATAGCATTTCTGAATGTAGTGTTCACCTATGGAATGGAGTCTACCTATTTCCGCTATGCAAAAGACAGAGATAAGGCTAAGGATATCTTCAAAACGATGCAGATCTCTTTATTCTGCACCACCCTTTTATTATTGGGGGTTGTTTGGGTAGCCAATCCTATTATTAATCCATTGATTGGATTAGTGGAGCCATTTCCGCTACTAACCCTAATGTTGGGTATACTCGCTTTTGATACGATGGCTGCTGTTCCTTTTGCTGAGCTTAGAATGGGTAAACGTCCTGTTGCTTTTGCAACTCTGAAAACCCTAAATGTGCTGATCAATATTGGCTTGAATCTATATCTGATATTAGGACTAGGCTTAGGTATTGAAGGGGTGCTAATCAGTAATCTGCTAGCTTCTATAGTAACGGCTAGTATAGTTTGGTTTATGACCCGCAAGTTCTTTAAGGGAAGCTGGGATGCTGCGTTTCTTAAAAAAGCAATACGGTTTGGGTTGCCCTTTGTACCAGCAGGAATTGGTTATGTGATTAATGAGATGCTTGATCGGTTATTCCTAAAAAGCATGGATGCTGATCGTATTATCAGTTTATATGGCGCAAATTACACAGGCAAAGACTTGGTAGGTATTTACTCGGCCTGCTACAAGTTAAGTGTAGTGATGTTGTTGTTTGTGACGGTTTTCAAGTTTGCTTGGCAGCCATTTTTTATGCGGAAATCGGATGACGAAGAAGCTCCTGAGATCTTTTCAGAGACATTCCGATATTTCAATTTAGGAGCGGCTCTGATATTCATCTTCTTTTCACTGTTTATGCCCACCATTGTGAAGATTCAGATCCCGTTTACAGATGCCACAATAATTGGTAAAAATTATTGGCTGGGCTTAGGTATCGTGTCTCCTCTACTATTAGCCTACTGGTTTCAGGGGTGGTACATTAATTTCTCTGCTGGAATATTTATTGGTGAGAAAACAAAAGTATTGGCCTTTATAACCTTGATTGGTTCTACTATAACCATTGTTGGAAACCTACTCTTTGTTGATCGATTTGGGATGTTGGGTTCTGCTTATACAACCTTAGCGAGTTACGCGGTGATGGCCTTGATCATCTATTTCTATTCTAAGAAAGCTTTTGATGTACCTTATAAACTGTGGCAAGGCTTTTTTGCGATTGCCATTGCTCAGTTTGCGTTGGCTTTAAAACCAACTATGACAGGAATGTTCAATTCCGATTTCTACGCTTCGTTATTTGTGTTTGTATTAGCCGTAGGGGTATTAGGCATATTAACCGTGAAGAACTTTTTCCTTCCTTCAGAGATATAAAAAAAGCCCTTTGGAAAACCAAAGGGCTTTAAAATGCAAGTAGTGAAGACCTTAGTCCTCGTTTGTTTACTTATTCATTAGTTTTTTAAAGTCGTTGAGTGTACCACGTACAGCATCAGCCGACTGCTTAAGAAGATCGTTTTCTTCTTTCGTTAATTCAACTTCAATTACTTCTTTAATTCCGCCTTTGCCAAGCTTCACTGGAACGCCAATGTAAAGGTCGTCGATTCCGTACTGGCCATCGATGTACGCACATACTGGGAAGATTCTGTTTTGGTCAAGAAGAATCGCTTCAACCATTTGAGCTGCAGCAGCACCAGGTGCATACCATGCAGATGTTCCCATAAGTCCTACGATTTCTCCACCACCTTTTTTAGCGCGGTTTACGATTTCTTCTAAGCGTTCGTCTGAGATAAAGTGCGTGATAGGCATCCCAGAGAGAGTAGTGAATCTTGGAAGTGGTACCATAGTATCACCGTGGCCACCCATTAATAGCGCCTGAATATCTTTTGGAGATACATTGAGTTCGTCTGCGATAAAAGCACGGTAGCGAGCAGTATCTAAGATACCAGCCATACCCATTACTTTTTCATGTGGAAGACCACTAGCATCTTTAGCAACTTGAACCATTACGTCAAGTGGGTTAGATACAACAATGATAATCGTGTCTGGAGAGTATTTTACTAATTGCTCAGTAACACTCTTCACGATGTTAGCATTGATTTCGAGTAAGTCGTCACGGCTCATGCCAGGGCGACGAGGTACACCTGCTGTAATAACACAAACATCAGAACCAGCTGTATCAGCGTAGTCTGTAGTACCTTTAATACGAGTATCAAAAAGGTGAATTGGGGATGCTTCCCATTGATCTAATGCACGGCCTTTAGATGGGTAAAAGGTTTTATCTCCGTCTTTGCGCTCAAGGTCAACGGCTACAACTTCTTTAGCAAAATCACGCTGTGCAACGCTAAGTGCTACAGTAGATCCTACGTTACCTCCGGCTCCTACAACTGTTACTTTCATTATCTAGATTGTTTTTGGTTATTTTTAGCAATTTAAAAGTCTCTAAGACCCATAAGATAACAATTTGAATAGCTTATTTCTTGTTTCTTCTGCTGTCCTTTCCCCACATCAATTTATTGCGTAGAGTTTCAAAATAATTATGCCCGGGGAGTGTGATAAGCTGGAAGGCTAAGTCGCTTTTTGTGATCTCAACTTCTAAGGGAAGTCCATTTGTTGGGCAGTGCACACCGTCATAAGAAAAACTGACTTCACTCTCCTGTTCATCCACTCTAATTTTAAGTGATTTATCTGATCGAACTACAAGCGGACGAGTAGTTAATGTATGTGGATTAATAGGCGTTACCAGCATGACCCCGGTGCCGGGCAGTACAATAGGTCCACCCGATGATAAATTATAGGCCGTAGAGCCTGTTGATGAGGCAATGATTAGTCCATCTGCCCAATAGGTGTTAATTAAACTTCCATCATACTCTGCGGTGATGTTGATCATGGAAGTTGAATCTTTTCGGGTAAACAAAAACTCATTAAGGGCATGATATTCATTTCCGTCTTGATCTATAGCCTTCAAGAAATGACGTTCGTCGAGGGTATAATTGCCAGATTTTACAGAGTCTAAAGCACTTTCAAGGTCTTCAGCTTTGGTATCGGTCATAAAGCCTAAGCGACCACTATTTATACCGAGAATTGGTTTTTGAGTGTGTTTAGAGATGCGAGCAGTGTAAAGAATGGTTCCGTCGCCGCCAATCACAATTACAACATTCGATTGTTCGATAGACAGTTTATCGTCTTTGGTTTTAATGACTACATCAGGGAAATTAATATTCGTGAGGGAGCACACTTCCTCGCTCACCAAAAACTGAACATTATTAGAGGAAGCCCACTTAATGGCATTTTCTAATATTCCTTTTACTTCGAATTTTCTCGGGTTAGCAACGATAGCAAATTTCATAGTGCCTCAATTTCGTGAAAAGGAATCGAAAGATATAGCCCAGTTATAAGGCCCAAGATCTATACCAGTGATAGATTTATGTTGTAGAATATAAGTGGGTGCATTCCATGTTAAGCTAGTTTTTGCTCCACTAAAATACTTGGTTGAAAATACGGTTTCATCCCAAACGGCATAGGTAGATCCAAGAACTACAGCTGCGTGCTCATTTAGCGTACTTGCTAGTCGGTTCAATAAATGTAATTCAAACGGACTGTCGGTGTAAGCAAAAAGAATTTGTTCATTACCAAGTATTGAGTCAGCAATAGAAGGAGCCGTTTGAATTGTAAAGTCAGTTACAGCATCAGAGCTAATAACTCTAGTCTGAGTCATAAGATCATGAAGTTCATTTCTTTGTGAATTCGGATTGTAGAAGATGTTTACTACTGTAAGTGCATCAGTTTTCTCTAAACTAAACACATTTTTAAATACAGGATTAATGTCACCTGTGATATCACTAACGGTAGCTAGTGTAGATGGGCTAGGTGCGATAATAGCATCCACAGTGCCTTTAGCAAACTCTTGATACAGGCTCGATTCCGTTTTGCCGTGAACGATATCAATTCGACTTAGCTCATTTGTATTCCCAAAGTAATCTTTATTGGCAGCAAGAATGATTTTATCCTCCATTTTTTGGGCCATATAAAAAGCACCGGTTCCAATAGGCGAATCAAGTAATACCTCTTCTTTAGAAACGCTCTCTATTGGGTATATAGAAGCATTCGGATGTGCTAATTTGGAAAGGAAATCCGCGTCTTTTTGGGTTAATTGAAAAGAGATAGTAGAATCATTTTCAATTGAAATACCTTCAATTTCGGTAATAGCTTGTAGCTTGGGATTTTTTACACTCAGTTGCTCATGGTGATAGGATGGATATCCTTTGATAGCATAAAAGCGCTCTGCGATATGGGTTGGGGCATTCAGGGATCCCATGCGTTTAAATATCTGTAGAATATCTTCAGCAACTACCAATCTACCTTTGCCCGAAGAAAATGCAGTGTTATTGTGGAAAAAAGCATCGGGTCGAAGTGTGAAGGTGTAATTCAGAGAATCACTACTTACTTCCCAAGAGGAAGCAATTGCTGGTTGCACTAGGTTATTTTCGTTGATAGTTGTGAGTCCATCATAAATCAAATGTACTGCTCTCAATTCGGCGGCATTTTGTGCAAACAGTGGATCTAGGGAGTGAATAGTATCGTGTTCACCTATGGTCACCTTAACGAAATCTGATTTCGGAGGTGCAGTGGTTGTAGTTGCTGGAGGCGTTTGCTGAGCACTCTCCTCCCCTAAACCCCCGGTAGAATCCACTACGATAACTTCCGCAGATGAAGAACATCCTATGAGTATGGCAACAATAAGTAAAGGAAGTAAAGAGGAGATCGTACGCATGGTGTTATTTTTTTAAACCTTTTAGTCCTTTAATACCTTTTGCGGCTTTTTCATTCAACAAATTCGTTTGATAGCTACGAACACGACCATTCTTAGCTTGATGATTCTGTATTGCAACCGCTACTAATTCTTCGATTAGCGCTTTAAAAGTCAGCTCTGATTTTTCCCATAAGTAGAATGAGAACGACCCAGGAATAGTGTTAATCTCATTAAAGTATACTTTTTTGGTATCGGCGTTCACTAGGAAGTCTAATCGTGCAACTCCTGAAGCATCGAAGGTTTTGAAAGTTTGAACAGCGAGCTCTCTAATCTCTTCGGTAAGTTCTGAGGAGATGTCGGCAGGGATAATTCGATCTGCGGAAGCCATGCCTTTTTCTGCATTCCCTCCACTTTGGTATTTATCTTGGAATGAGAGCATTTCAGAAGCACCCATAGGTCTTTCACAAACACTGGCTCTGCAATCGGTGCTGCTTCCTAAAACCGAGCAGTTGATTTCCATCAGAGGTTGAATGGCTTCTTCTACTAGTAGATGAGCATCGTAACGAAAAGCAGTTTCAATCGCGTCGATGAGTTCATCTTTGGAATTCGCTTTAGCTACTCCAATACTTGAGCCTAGATTACAAGGCTTCACGATAAGTGGATAGCCAATCATTTCGGCTTCTTTTAAAATGGTTGCTTGATCGTCTTCCCAATTCTTTTCAAAAAAGTCTAAGCTATCTGTAACAGGAATTTTATTGGCTACACATAGTTGCTTTGCTTTTACTTTATTCATGCCCACGGAAGACGCCAGAACACCACTACCGGTATAAGGAATGTTAAACATCTCACAAGTACCCTGAAAAGAGCCATTCTCACCATCGCTACCATGAAAGGCGGTAACAACAGCATACACGGGTATGGCGGCAGGCTTAGTAAACAGCCCTTGTTTTTCTTGCTCCTTTAATAAAGTTCGGCCCATCTCGTCTTTCACAAAAGCACAGCGCGTGGAGGAAGCTTCAAGTTCGTTGAGGTCTTTGTAATTGCTCAGATCTAGAAGCTTTTGGCCGGTTAACCAGTTGCCAGATTTGGTGATATACAAAGGCGTAAGGGTATAATCAGATTCATCGAGTGCAGCAATTACTTGCATTGCAGTTAACACAGAAACTTCGTGTTCAGGCGAAGCTCCACCGAAGGCGATAATGAGATTTTTTTGGGACATGAAAAAATGTTTGGATTCAGTGGTTGAAAATAGTGATTTACCTGTGCTTTTCATTAATAAATAAGCTATTAAAATTTGTTCCGATTTAGCTTTTTTGCAATCTTTGGTGCCCCTCCTAATTAGAAAGAAATTATCCATGAAGAAAGTTATATCAACAGTAGAAGAATTAGATTTTGAACTATCCGATTTAAGAGAAATGCCAGCTCCTAAAAAGGTGCTATTGGTAAAGCCAACACACTTTGCGGTAGAGTATGTGATCAATCCGCATATGCAGGGAAATATTGGAGATGTAGACAAAATTGCAGCAATGGATGAGTGGGAGCACCTGAAAAAAGCCTACGATGAATTAGGCTTAGAAACGAAAGTACTAGATGGAGAGCGTGGGTATCCTGATATGGTATTCTGTGCGAACCAAAGTTTGCCTTACATCGATGAAGATGGGAATAAAAAAGTGCTGATGAGTATTATGCACGCACAAGAACGTAAAGGTGAAGTAGAGGCTATTCAAAAGTTCTACGAAGAGAGCCAGTATGAAATCCATCATTTAGATGAGTCAAAGTTCAACGATTTTGAAGGAATGGGCGATGCACTGTGGCACTTCAAGAAAGGCTTGATTTGGGGTGGATATGGTTTCCGTTCCTCTAAGGAAGTATATGAGCTCATCTCAGAAAAATATGATGTTCCTGTAATCACCTTTGAGCTTCTAGATGATAAGTTTTATCACTTAGACACCTGCTTATGTATTCTTGATGAGAACACAGCGTTGATTTACCCTAAGGCATTTACTGACGAAGGACTCGCTCTTATCAACAAGGTATTCCCTACCGTTATAGAAGCTTCTAAGTATGAAGCAGAAGAATTGTTTGCTTGTAATGCTACCAGCCCTGATGGTAAAAATGTATTTATACAACAGGGCTGCACGGATGTAAACCAAAAGCTACGTGAGAATGGCTTCAACGTACATGAGTTTAGCACTGCAGAGTTTCTTAAAAGCGGCGGTAGTGTATTTTGTATGAAAATGATGCTCTGGTAAGTTGAGATTTACGCTGTTAAGTGTTAAATCTGTGTGCCTTTTTTAACACTTAACAGTTTTTATTTTATGAAGTTCTTAAAAGCCGGGATTTGTGCAATCCTCCTGATTGCAGTTGTTACTGCTCTCCATACAAAATTTGGATCCATCCCACCCTTAGGAAAGTTTTTTGACCCACAAGCCGGTTTTTGGGCAAATGCAGTTACAGCAGATAACCAAGATGATGAACTTCAGCTAGCAGGACTAAAAGACAAGGTTAGCATCTACTACGATGAGCGACAAGTGCCTCATATCTTCGCTCAAAATGATCATGACTTATATTATGCCCAGGGTTATGTAACCGCCAAAGACCGCCTGTTTCAAATGGAGATGCAAGCTTTTGATGCTGCAGGGCGATTAGCAGAAAAAGTAGGTAATCAGGCTCTAGAACGTGATCGATCTACCAGAAAGCTCGGTATGACTTATGGGGCCGATCAAGCCTATGAAGTGTTAAAAAAGGATGAAGTTTCATGGGCTGCCGTTCAAGCATATTCTAAAGGGGTGAATGCATACTTGGCAGAATTAAGTGCTGAGGACTACCCTATAGAGTACAAAGTGTTGGATTTCGCACCCGAAGCATGGATCGAAAAGAACACGGTGTATCTTCTAAAAAACATGACTCGCACTCTGGCGGGAGGGAATAATGACATTCGAACTAGTAATACCCTTCAATATTTTGGGGAAGACTTTATTGAAACCTTCTTTACTACTAAGCCCGATTTAAACGACCCTATTATTCCAGCTTCCAAGAAATGGGATTTTGAGCGAGTGCCAGTGAACCAACCTGATTCACTATATGTGCCATCAGATATAAGAGGAGTGGATGATTTCGAACGTCCTGAAGGAGTGGGTAGTAATAACTGGGCGGTCGCCGGTTCAAAAACAAAGTCGGGTTACCCTATACTCTCAAACGATCCACATTTATCTCTCACCTACCCATCTATTTGGTACGAAGTGCAATTACACTCACCAACGGTGAACGTACGTGGGGTTTCTTTACAAGGGGCACCAGGAGTGGTAATCGGGTTCAATGAAAAAGTAGCTTGGGGGGTTACCAATGTAGGCTCGGATGTAATGGATTGGTACGAAATCACTTTCAAAGATGAGACGATGAGTGAGTATTGGTATGACGGCGCTTGGCAGCCAACCTCACAACGAATCGAAGAAATTAAAGTGCGTGGTGAAGAAACCATTTTAGACACGTTGATTTATACGCATCATGGTCCTGTATGGGAGTTGAATTCCGCAACAGATGAAGAGAAGACTAAATACTTTGCACTGAGATGGATTGCACATGAAGGCTCTTCAGATATTCGAACGTTTTATGGCTTGAATAGAGCAAAAGATTATGATGACTATGTGGAAGCGTTAAGTCATTATGTGGCCCCGGCTCAAAACTTTGTATTTGCTAGTAGCGAGGGTGACATTGCTCTTTGGGTGAACGGGAAATTTCCAAATAAGTGGAAGCATCAAGGACGAACCGTTAGTGATGGGTCAGATCCGAGATATGATTGGCAAGGTTGGATTCCATTTGAGCATAACCCACATGTTAAAAATCCAGAGCGAGGCTTTGTGAGTTCAGCGAACCAGGAGTCAGCGGCTGAAGATTATCCCTATTACTTAGATGATGAATTCGCTCCCTTCGAAAGAGGTCGACGCATCAATGATAGACTTCGTGAAATGGAGGACATCACCATGCAAGATATGATGGAGTTGCAAATGGATAACTTCAGCTATCATGCCTCAACTATCCTTCCTGAATTGATTAACTGGGTAGATAGCAGTGAACTGAGTGAAGATGAACAGGAGTTTCTGCAACAGCTTAGTGAATGGAATTTTTTCAATAACGCAGATCTCATCGAGCCGTTTTTATTTAGACAGTGGTGGAGGCAGTTCTACAATGCTATTTTTAATGATGAGTATGGTTCTGTTGAGCTAGCTATGCGTAGACCCTCAAGAGATCGAGTGATTGAGTTGATAAAAGAAAATCCTGAAATGGCCTTTATTGATGACATTACCACCGATAAAAAGGAGTCTATTCAAGAGTTAGCAACGGCCTCATTTAAGAAAGCGATTACGAACATCTACTCTAGCTTAGGAGAAGAAGTAACAGATAGATGGAAGTGGGGATACCAAATGAATAATGATATTGAACACATCTCTTATATCCCTGGCTTTGGAGATCAAAATGTGATATCGGGAGGTTCGTCGGAGTCGGTGAATGCAACCAGAGATGGTTTTGGCCCATCGTGGAGAATGGTGATAGTATTAGGGCCCGAAGTTAGAGGGTATGGCGTGTATCCGGGTGGACCATCTGGGAATCCGGGCTCCCCATATTATGATAATATGCTAGAAGCTTGGAGAACAGGGAAGCATTTTGAGCTCATCTTGCATAAAGAAGCACCAACTGAATACAGTTATAGCGTGGAATTATCTCCCAAAAAGTAGAATCTGAGAACCTTTTTTTAGCAATCGTATTATGAAATTAATTACACTTTATATCTTACTCGCCTTTCTAGCTAACCTTGTACTGCCATGGTGGGTAATTACGGTAGCCGGTCTTTTTCTAGGGCTGTTTTACAAAGAACATGCAGGAAAAGCATTTGGAATGGGTTTTGCGGCCATGTTTCTGCTATGGGGAGCACAAGCTTTATATATTCACTTGGCGAATGACGGAATTTTGGCTGAGCGCATCGCTACGATGTTGAACGTAGGAAGTCCTTTATTGGTGGTATTGATTACGGGATTGATTGGGGGCTTAGTCGGAGGGCTGAGTGTGATGACCGGAAGTGTGATTGCTGCCACAAAAGATTCAGCTAAATAAAAAAAAGCCCCTGAAGTTAGGGGCTTTATCAAAAGGTTGGTTTAATTGGACAGGTTGAATCTTACACCTGCACCCAATACGAGTTGATCGGCATCGCCACCAAGGCCTGCAAACTTCAACTCACCAAATAGATTGCCGAAATCTAAAGCATACTCTAAACCGGCGCCTAGATTAAGGCCAACCTCAGAGTCGGTTTCAGAATCGTTATTTACTTCTACTTTACCACGTAGGATATTAATTCCAGCTAACCCGTAAGCGCTCAACTCATTCTCACGGTAAAAGAAATAATTACCATCAAAGTTGATGCCTGTAAACTGAGATTTGAAGTCGTTGCCTCCAAAGGTTTCACTTTCAGGGAAGAAAATGTTAATAGTAGCACCAATTCTAAACTCAGATGTGATGGTGTAGTACCCATTCAGGTTTACACCGAATTTTTCGACTTCATTGCCATAAACCAGACCTGCACCAGCGTGCATTTGATTTTCCTGCGCAACAGCATGAGTTGAAATCAGCAGGGCGAACAATAGAATGAGGGAAGAATATGCTTTTTTCATAATAGATAGAGTTGTTTGGGGTTTGTGAACACGATATAAAAAATTATGCTCTTTAAAGAATTCGATAAATATAATTAAAGGAAGTACTTGTTTCTAAATTGATTGTAAAAGGCGCTAAATAATACTAAAAATCCATTTTTTGAATTGGTTGCCATGTGCTACCTTCCTCAAAAACTAACATAAGGGAATAGGTAATGAAGAGAATATTGAACACGCTACTCGTGGTAATTTTAATGATTTCGTGTACTACAGGCGATAAGTCAGAAGTAAAATCGGATGTGGAACCGGTTAAGTGGCAAGAAGTGCTTACAAGCAAAGTAGATAGCATCAACAGCGATATAGTACCGGGGAAACTAACCATGGATGTAGGAATTTATTTCCCGTCAAACTTTGATGATGCATTCAACAAAGTAACCATGGATAACATGATTGAAAGCTTTGTAGCAGCTAAAGAAATATTTAAGCCTACGGATGTTCAGATTAATCTGCTCTGGATTAAGCAGGGTGAGATCGACCCCAAATTTCTAGCAATTCAAGCCAATAAGGTGCCGGGTATTCCAACCACGGGTTATGCAAATATGTATGAGCACAGTTACCGGAACCCTGCAGAATTAACCGAGCAAACTAAGCAGGCTTTTGAGCATATCGTGGAAGAAACTGAAGACAGTGATAGAACCATTTACTTAGTGGCTCTTCAAGATGTATTCTATCCATTTCTAACCGTGGCCGAAGGGCGAAATTGGATGATGCAAACAGTGCGAACTGGCGGACTTTCCTTCCCATCGTATTCCTATCCGGGCACCATCCCAAAACCATATAGAGGTGTGATCACTATTAGTAATTTGGCGCGCCCAGACAGATTCAGAAGAACAGTCGCTCATGAAATTGGGCACAAAGTGATGAATGTAAGCCATGAGTATAGAGAAACGAGTCCGCAGCACGAGGTATATGCCGATGGTGGACTCATGTTATATGGAAATGGCGAAGAAATTCCATCCGGGGAAGAAGGGCGTTGGCATCTAGAACGCCTTAAGATATCGCCGTATTTATATGAACTGGGCGAGAATGGCAGTAAGAAGTGGAATGCCGACTACAAAGAAAACGGTCATTATTACGATCCTATCTATGGTGATTATGTGATACACTTTGAAGGAGTGTCCCCTATAGATGAAGATTGGTAAAAAGCAGAATAAAAAGCGGAACTGCGTTGAATAGAAATCGCTGGTTCCTTATCTTCGTGGAACTTTGAACAAAGCTCGAACAGAATAAAAGTGTCAGCAATCTATAGCTTTGATAAATCGGCAGCGCACACCTTAATAAAATGGATGTGCAATTGATGCCATTTCTGTTTACTCATATCAGTTTTAAATCCGACACGGTTTCCGTAGTCGGATTTTTTTTGAGTTTTTATCTAAGCCTTACCTTCTTTTTCACTACCACTTTTTTACTTCTTGTCCGTCGCTTTTCCACGATCAAAACTTGGAAGGGGTGGACTCCGCTCTGTTCAACGTCATTAACCTCGCACCAGCAAAAATCAAAAAACGTTTATGTCACTTTATCCTAGAAAAAAAGCAATTCTCGCACTTAGTGATGGCACCGTGGTTCACGGATGGGCCGTAGGTCATGAAGGTATCACTGGCGGTGAACTTTGTTTTAACACTTCCATGACAGGCTATCAGGAAATCTTTACAGACCCAAGTTACCACGGTCAGTTAATGATGATGACCTATCCTCATATTGGGAACTATGGTACAATGGCAAGAGATGATGAAGCCAGAAAGGTGATGGTTGCAGGTATCATCACTAGAGCTTTTTCTTGGGAGTTTAGTAACCCAATGGCCGATCGCAGCCTTCAAGAATACCTTGAGGATAATGAAGTAGTGGGTATCTCTGGGGTAGATACAAGAAAACTAGTACGTCATATTCGTGAGAAGGGTGTGATGAACGCCGTGATTTCATCTACTGAACTAGATGAAGACAAATTAGTGCAGATGGCAAAAGACTGGGAAGATATGGCTGGTCTTGAGCTTGCTTCAAAAGTATGTAGAGAAGAAGCCCAAACAGTTCATGGCGAAGGTGGACTCAAAGTGGCTGCTTTCGACTATGGGATTAAGCAAAACATCATCAACAACCTGCGAGACAGAGGATGTACGCTTCGAGTATTCCCGGCTAAAACGAGCTTAGAAGAAGTGAAAGAATGGAATGCCGATGGCTACTTCTTTAGCAATGGCCCGGGCGATCCAAATGCTACCGCCGAGTATGCACTCGAGATTGTTGAGTATGCGAAGTCTACTGGAAAGCCGATGTTTGGAATTTGCTTAGGGCATCAATTAATGGCGCTAAGTGAAGGCATCGAAGTTGGAAAGATGTTTGTAGGCCACCGAGGAGCAAACCATCCTGTTAAAAACTTAGATACTGGACTCGTTGAAATTTCTACTCAAAATCATGGTTTCGGAGTAGTAGAAGGTAGCGTTGATGAGAAGGTAGCTCAAGTAACTCACATCAATTTAAATGATGGCACCATTGAAGGGCTGAAATTCAAGAACTTCCCAGGCTTCTCAGTGCAGTATCACCCTGAGGCTTCACCGGGACCACACGATTCAGCCTACTTGTTTGATCAGTTTATTGACCTGATTAAAAAGCACAAGGCCTAAGCGCTCCAATAACCAAAGAAACCAAGAAATTTAACTTTTTTAAAAAGTACTGAAATGCCTAGACGTAACGACATTAACAAAATTCTCATCATCGGTTCTGGTCCTATTGTAATTGGTCAAGCGTGCGAGTTTGATTACTCAGGAACTCAAGCTTGTAAATCACTGCAAGAGGAAGGGTACGAAATCGTGCTTATCAACTCTAACCCTGCAACAATTATGACGGATCCCATCATGGCAGATTCGATCTACATGTTGCCGATGACCACCGATTCTATCAAAGAGATTGTAGCTAAAGAGAAGCCAGATGCGGTACTACCAACTATGGGTGGCCAAACAGGGCTAAACTTAGCGCGAGATCTCGAAAAAGAAGGGTTCTGGGAAGCCAATGGAATTCAGATTATCGGAGTGGATATTGACGCGGTTGAGCTTACCGAAGACCGCCAGTTATTCCGTGATAAGATGGAAGAAATTGGTATTGAGCAGTGTAAAAGTAGACAAGCTGAGTCGCTGTTAGATGCGAAAGAGATTAAAGAAGAGCTTGGTGGTTTGCCGATTGTAATCCGTCCATCATTCACCATGGGGGGTGCCGGAGGTGGTATCGTATGGAATGAAGACGAATTCGACCAAAAGGTACTCCGTGGGTTAGAGATGAGTCCAGTACACTCGGTGTTGATTGAAGAATGTATCTTCGGTTGGAAAGAATATGAATTGGAGCTTCTTCGTGATGCCAACGATAACGTCGTGATTATTTGCTCTATCGAGAACATGGATCCTATGGGTGTTCACACGGGTGATTCGGTAACCGTTGCGCCTACGCAAACACTCACCGACAAGCAGCTACAGATTTTACGAGATGCGGCCATCAAGATGATGCGCTCTATCGGTACCTTTGCAGGTGGATGTAATGTTCAGTTTGCCATGGAGCCGGGAAGCGATCGATTTGTGGCGATTGAGATTAACCCTCGTGTAAGTCGTTCTTCGGCGTTAGCTTCAAAAGCAACGGGATACCCTATTGCAAAAGTGGCTACCAAACTCGCAGTTGGGTATACCCTTGATGAATTAAAGAATCAGATTACAGGTACCACATCGGCATGTTTCGAGCCAAGTATCGATTATGTGGTATGTAAAGTGCCTCGTTTCAACTTCGATAAGTTTGTTGGTGCCGACGAAGAGCTTTCAACACAGATGAAGGCGGTAGGTGAGGTGATGAGCATCGGGCGTAACTTCCCAGAGGCACTCAACAAAGCATGGCAGTCGATGGAAGTAGGCCGTGATGGTTTAGGAGCAGACGGCTACGAAGAGCTAGATCGTAAGCATGTGAGCGAGCGATTGAAGAAACCCTATTGGGATCGCTCGCTTCAAATCCGAAATGCCTTCAAATTAGGAGCATCGGTAGAAGAAATAGCGGATATCACCAAAGTAGATCCTTGGTTCCTACAGCAAATCAGATACATGGTATCGCTTGAGAATAGAACGGAAGGACAATCACTCATAACTATCGAAAAAGACGATTTATATGAGTTGAAACAAGCCGGCTTCTCGGATACTCAAATTGCTTGGTTATTGAGTAAGAGTAACGGAGTAGTAACAGAAGATGAAGTACGCGAGAAGCGTAAGAGTTTAGGGCTGAAGCCTGTATTCAAGTTGGTAGATACTTGTGCGGCTGAGTTCCCAGCACAAACACCATACTACTACTCATCTTATGAAGGGGAAAACGAGAGTGAAGTAACCGATCGAAAGAAAGTAGTGATACTTGGAAGTGGTCCGAACCGAATTGGACAAGGAATTGAATTCGATTACAGCTGTGTACACGCTGTGCTTGCTACCAAAGAGATGGGTTATGAAGCCATCATGATTAACTGTAACCCAGAGACGGTATCCACCGACTTCGATGTTGCCGACAAGCTCTACTTTGAGCCTGTGTACTGGGAACGAGTGTTGGATATCATCGAGCATGAAAAGCCTGAAGGTGTGATTATTCAGGTGGGTGGTCAAACGGCGCTTAAATTAGGGAAGCGATTCCTTAAAGAAGGCATCAAGATTTTTGGAACCGACTTCGAAATGATTGACTTCGCCGAAGATCGTGGACAGTTCTCTGACCTACTGATCAAGCTTGATATCCCTTTCCCAGAGTACGGAACGGCCTTCAACGAAGAAGAAGCGCTTAAGATCGCCGACAGAATTGGATACCCAGTGCTGATTCGCCCAAGTTATGTATTAGGTGGACAAGGCATGCGAATTGCCGTGAAAGAGGAAGAGCTAAAGCGTTATGTGGGTCGTATCCTGAAAACGCATCCTGAAAACGCCTTCCTTATTGATAAGTACTTAGAGCATGCCGTTGAAGTGGATGTTGATTCGGTATACGATGGCGAGCAACTTCACATTGCAGGGATGATGCAGCACATAGAGCCAGCGGGGGTACACTCAGGCGATTCAACCGCAGTACTGCCTCCATATTCACTGAGTGATGAAGTGATTGCTAAAATCGAAGAGTACCAAGAGAAGATTGCAGCGGCCATGGAAATTCAAGGATTCTTGAACGTGCAGTATGCCGTGAAAGATGAGAAAGTATACGTGCTTGAAGCGAATCCACGAACTACCCGTACGGTGCCGTTCTTAGCCAAAGCAACACAACGCCCCGAGGCAGCCATTGGGGTGAAGGTGATGTTAGGTGCTAAGCTCTCTGAGTTCGACCTAGAATCGAAACTGGATTGTTGGGCGATTAAAGAGCCGGTATTCCCATTCGATAAATTCCCTGGGGTGAAAAAAGAGCTCGGACCAGAAATGAAGTCGACAGGCGAAAGTATCTACTTCGCAAAAGACTTCAACGATGAGCACTTCAAAAAGCCATTCGAGTTCAAGAGCCTGTACCTAAGTAAGTAATCCCTTAGGTACTTCGTTTGTTCTCTTGAACCGCCCTTCGAATGTTCACCACTTTGTTGAGCATATCGAACCAAAAAGGAGCTCCTAGGCTGATTGCCAATGCGGTAATGAACCAGCCTAGGAGTTGCTTTATATAGCCCATAAACCCTGACGGTTTATCCGTATTATCCCAGCCTAAGCCAAGGATAGAGGTCGCTTCGGCAAGCTGCGTCTCTACCAAGTATCGAGTTTGGGTACTCAGCGAATCAATGGTATTCAATGTGGGGTATTGAGCTCTCAAGATACTATCCACTTTCGCAGAATCGGGCGAAGCCAACAACTCTTTTCGTTTGTTCTGCAAAAACAAATTCACCTCTGCCGTATTCGCAAACTCCATCATTGCAGAATCACTTTTAGCCACCACCTTTCCATCTACGGTGTGATAGTCTTCTATAAACTGCTCGGCTTGTTGAACAATTAAAGCTCGTGCTTCAGGATCGTTCGCTAAGTTTTCAACTACGTTGAAGGTATTCACATTGAAAATAATCGCCACTACAAAGCCCAAAGCAATGAGTATGAACCGCAGTTTGCGCTTATACCACTCACTGGCGTAACTCATCATATCTTCGTACCAGTCTTCCAATTCCGATACCAAATGAGTGTACCAGCTCAATGATTCTTTGCGGATGAGCTCATAGTTGATGCGCGCTTCCTCTACCCTAGATTTCAAGAAAGTGATTTCGTTTATGGAAGATTGCTCTTTTTCCAGCGTGTTTAAATAAGCAATGATATCATCATAGTTAATATCCTCGAGAGGTATTTCCGACTTTGCTTCAATGTCGCTGATGCACATATCCAATAAGATCTGCGCGAAGTCTTTGGGCGATATTGATGAGGGTAGTATTTCTTTGTCTGGTCGGGGCTTCTTTTTGTTATCCGGAAGGGGATTCTTCAAACGCCTCAATAGGGAACGCTTGCTATAGGCTTTGATGCGTGGGTGACTATAGAAATTCTCGCGTAATGGTTGGGTGATCATCACATCTATCACAAATTGAAGTTCCTTTCCCCGAATCTGAAATAGACTAGAAATGATTTCATTAAGGATGGTCACAAAAAGGCTGAAGAGCAGATATACGAACAAAAGTCCGATTACAATATCTAGGGCATCGATACCAAGCATAGTTAATTACCAATTATGGATGAATTATTGCGTTGATTGATAAATCTAGCACTGCCTGTAAGCCCTTCCAAGGGATAATCTTATACGATTACAGAGTATAGATAAACTCTATTCGTTTTAAAAATGAAATTAGTTCAGCCAACAAGATATTAACCTTCACTTATTAGTGCTGAGATGGATATCTTTAAACAAAATAGAATTTGAGCAAAAGCACACAAGACCATTAATGATAGATCAGGCTAGGCAAGTACTTAAAGACACCTTTGGGTACGATAATTTTAGACTTCAACAAGAGCAGGCGATTACCCAAATCTTAGACCGAAAAGATGCATTGGTAATTATGCCAACGGGTGGGGGTAAATCTATTGTGTACCAGATACCCGCACTTTTATTTGATGGGTTGACGGTTGTGATCTCGCCTCTGATTTCTTTGATGAAGGATCAAGTAGAGCAGCTTAGAGAGTATGGAATTGATGCTGTATATCTGAACAGCTCGTTAAGCCATGATGTGTACGACTTCAACGTGCGGAAAGTGAAGTCGGGCAAAGTGAAATTACTATATGTAGCACCCGAGACCTTGATGATGGATAAGACTCGGGAAATGTTGAATAACTTAACAGTAGATTGTCTCACCATTGATGAGGCGCACTGTATTTCTGAATGGGGGCATGATTTCAGGCCAGAGTACCGCCAGATTGCTAAGCTTCGTGAAGACTTCCCGGAAGCAGTATGTGTGGCACTAACGGCAACGGCTACTCCACGTGTTCAACAGGATATAAAGAGCATCCTGAAGTTTGATGATTCTGAAGAGTTTATTTCGAGTTTCGATCGTGAAAATCTGTTCTTAAAAGTTGTGGATAAAAAAGATCCACTGAACCAGTTGTTGGATTACCTATTTACTAGAAAGAAGCAGTCGGGTATTATTTACTGTTTCTCTCGGCGCCAAGTGGATGAACTTGCCGAAGCATTAGAGGATGAAGGCTATTCCGTGAAGCCCTACCACGCCGGTTTAAGTGATGGTATGCGTGCGGGGAATCAACGCGCCTTCATTAAAGACGATGTATCCATTATTGTGGCAACCATCGCCTTTGGTATGGGTATCAACAAGCCGAACGTACGGTTTGTGATTCATTATGATATGCCGCAGAACATAGAATCGTACTACCAGCAAATTGGTAGAGCAGGCCGTGATGGATTGCGTTCCGATTGTTTGTTGTTGTACGGCTCATCCGATACGCAGAAAATCCGATACTTCATCAACAAGAAGCAGGGTCAGGAAAAAGAAGTGGCTGAAAAGCACTTAAAAGACCTAGTGAAGTATTTAGAGACTACCGATTGTAGACGTAAGCCATTGATGAGTTACTTCGGGGAAAACTACCCTAAAGAGGAATGTGGCATGTGCGACAATTGCCTATCGGTAGATGATGAAGTGGAAGATTTGACTATTCAAGCACAGCAGTTCTTAAGCACAATTATCCGAAGTGGAGAGAAATTCGGTGCAGGTCATATTGCGGATATTTTACGTGGTTCGAAGGCGAAGAAAGTGATGGAAAACAGTCATGATGAGCTTTCAACTTACGGCATTGGTATCGATTGGTCGAAAGATCAATGGATGCAAATCTCGAAGCTGTTAATTCGCCAAGAATATATCAGTAAGGGCGAACACGGTAACTTAAAGCTCGAGAAGTCGGCGCTGGCTGTATTAGATGGTTCCGAAAATGTATTTGGAACACTCGACCGTTCTAAGACTTCGTTGGAAGGCGAGGCCGTTGTGCGTACCTCATCTGAAATTGAAAATGAACATGATGCCGCCCTTTTCGATCTGTTGAGATTGAAGCGAAAAGAATTGGCCGACGAACAGGATATCCCGCCGTACAGTATCTTCCCAGATACGACTTTAATTGAGATGGCTTATTTCTTCCCTCAAAGCAAAGAAAGTCTCGATCCATTATATGGGGTGGGGAATGTGAAGAAGGAAAAGTACGGCGATGCTTTTATTGGCGTGGTGAAGAAGTACGCGGCAGAGCACAAAGTGGAAGAGCGAAAGAAATCGCTCGAGAAAAAGGTAGTAGCCACTAAGAAGATTGGTGAGAAGTATGAAGTGATTGGCGAGGCTTTTAACGCCGGACAAAGCATTGAACTTCTTGCGGAAGAGCATGGCGTGAAAGACATGACCATCCTAAAACACCTGAAAGATTTCTTAGATGCTGGCAACGAACTTCGTTTAGAAGGTTTGTTGAATGCCTCAAGTTTATCGCTACGCCAACGCGATCAAGTGTTGAAAGCCTTCAAGAAGAAAGGTCCTTTAATGCTACGCCCGGTTTACGATGAGCTGAATAAAACCATTGGCTATGACGAGCTGAAGATCATTCAGCTCTACTATATGGCCTCCGAGAAATAATAGGCTTCATAGAATTATAGAAAAAAGGCTACTGTTTTACGCGGTAGCCTTTTTTGTTGTAGGTAGTTAGTAAAAGTAAACTTACAATCGGTATTTAAGAGAAAACTTAAGTATAAACTGAATCTATATTTTCGAAAACTAGGTTTATTTGATACTCAAGTAATTAAGAATGGGAGTTTGTACTATCCCATTATAATTACATTTCTATTTCTATTTCTGTTGCTAAATCAAGCCCGTCAGCAACGATATCAAAAATATCACTATTACTAGTGGAACTAATAACAATAATACCAGAATTGTTTTTAGTGGCTCCTTCTAGCATAGTTCTACTAACACCAGCGAACCAAACAATAGGATCAAAAGTTACTTCTGCAATAACATTCATATTCGTATCGAAAGTAATCATGCCTTCTCGCTCTACTTCGAACGATTCTCCAGAGTTGAATTCAAACAGAATTGGGTGAGATTGGTTGTTTCCATCAACAAAAGTTCCTTCAATTACAACAGACGGATTGTTGGTGTCATCGAGTAATTCTAGCTCAACTCTACTTTCAACGAATGTGCNAACTGGTAAAACAAGTGAACTTAAGTCAGGAGTGGTGCCACCTGTTGCAAAATCAATATTCACAGTTTGCTCAATATTAACTTCTACTGAGTCGCCTTCATCGCTTTCAACTTCGAATTGAATTTGTGTGAGTGTAATGGTGCCACTAGTGAAAGTTAGAGTGTTTACAAGGTTATTATTTTTTGCTTTTGAAAGAGTAGAGGCTGAGGTGTTAGTATTAAAGTTTATGTCCAAAGTAGGTGATTCGCCACTATCGCTTGAGCACGCTGTGCTAATCAATAAAGCCCCTAAGAGCAGAATTGAAATAATAGGTTTTGTTGTTATTTTGGTAAGCATAATAAGAGCCTATTCTATTGTAGATTATTAATTTAACGTAGCTTAGATATTACTTTCCAGTAATTTGCTAAAACTTTTAAAGGATGTCCTAAATTTTAATTTAGATATTAACTATAAGAATAGAGAAATGTTTCTTCTTGTTGTTACAGTAATATCGGAGTAAGATTTAAACGGTTTTTTCTTAACGTCAGTGAAGCAGAACTTACTCTCGTTCCCAACGTCCACGTTGGGAATGCATTCAAGAAGCTCCAGCTTCTCTTTCTTTTCCCCTATTGTGTGGACAAAAGGGGAGTTACACCACCCCGACAGCTGTCGGAATCGGCGCATGTTCTGCTTCTCTGACGCTATGCAAAATGAAGGCGATTCCTGCTCAATTCTAACGCTGGAGATGATGGGGGCAAATAAAGTATTTCAGGGCATTAACACTTTTCTGTTACCGAGGAACCAGTCAACCAATTAAGACGTCATCCTGAACAGCAGAACGAAGTGATGCGTGATTCAGGATCTTAAGTTGGCTATGAATGTGCAAAAGGGTTGTTGCACGAAGCGTTGATAAAAGCCTAAG